>JAIRZX010000152.1 GCA_031267005.1 Deltaproteobacteria bacterium | reverse complement strand
GCGGGCCGGCCTCACAGCGAACCGTACCTGCGAACCGGCCCCGACGCCCGCCCCGGATATCTGATAACGGACGCCGAAAGCAGGAGGGGCGCCCGGCCCCGCGTCGTGCGCAAGGCTGGGCGCCCCCGCATGGCGCTTTATGGGAGCGGGACCGGCCGGGGTTGCCGTGGCTTGCCGGTCCCGCCTCGGCCGACAGGAGCCGGGAGTGCCGTGCGCTTCAGGCGCGCGGCTCTACACCATCTGACGCAAGGCCTGTACCGTCTCGTCTATCTCGCCCACCTGCGTGGCAAGCGCCGCCGAGGCCTTGGCGGTCTTCTGGGCCACCACGGCGTTGTCCTGCGTGACCTTGTCCATCTGGTTTACGGCGGTGGTGATCTGCCCTATGCCCTGGGCCTGCTCGCGGGAGGCCTCGGCCACCTCCCCTATGATCTCGCTCACCTTGCGGACCTCTTCCCCCAGGACATGGAAGCTCTCCGAGGTGGATTTCACCAGATCCGAACCCAAGGAGATGTTGGCGATAGTCTGGGCGATGAGCGAGGAGGTGTTCTTGGCTGCGTCCGCGGAGCGTATGGCGAGGTTCCTCACCTCGTCGGCCACGACGGCGAAGCCGGAGCCCGCCTCGCCCGCCCTCGCGGCCTCCACGGCCGCGTTCAGTGCCAGCAGGTTTGTCTGGAAGGCTATCTCGTCTATGGTCTTTATGATCTTCCCTATCTCGTTTCCGGATTTCGCTATCAGGTCCATGGCGTTTTTTACCCTGGCCATGGCGGAGGAGGAGGTGTCCACCGAGGCCGTGGCGCTTCCCATGAGGCTCTGGGCCTCGCGGGCGTTGTCGCTGTTGCGGCTGGTCATGGAACTGAGCTCCTCCAGCGCGGCGGAGGTCTCCTCCAGGGCCGTCGCGTTCTGGGCGGCGCCGTCGGCTACCTGGCGCGAGGAGCCGGAAAGCCCGCCCGAAGTCTCGTCAACCAGGGCGGAACCGTGGCTCAGTCTTTCCACGATGCCCTTCACCCCGGAGGAGATGCTCCTCGCGATGAATACCGAGCAGACGGCGGCGATGACGAGCCCGGCCGCCATGCCCACTATGATGAACCGCCACGTCTTCGTGGCTATGGCGGTGGTTTTTTCCGCGTACTCGTCGGTCTTGGTGGACAGCGAGAGCGACAGGCGGCTCATGGCGTCGGTAGCCTTGACGCGGGAAGCCGATCTGGAGGCGAGGTTCTCCCGGGCGTGGTTCATCTGGGCTTTGAGCTCCTCGGTCTTGTCCCTGCAGTTGCCCGCCGCCTTCATTACGGCGTTCAAGGCCTCGGAGTTCTTGCCGTCGGTGCGGATCGCGCTGGCTTCCTTGATTATCGCTTCGACGTCGGCCTCTGCCTTGTCGAAGAGCGCCGGGTCGTGGTCGTAGAGGCCCTGGGTGAGGTTCACCCGGTAAAGCGCCGCGCGGGAGGCCATGGTGCCGGCGGCGGCGTCTTCGGAGTGGGCGGCGGCCACCTCGGCGGGATCCGCCCCGCTTCCTATCAGCTGCGCGAGGCGCTCGGCAATCGGAGCGCGAAATTTATCCAAGGCCTCGTCCAAGCTAGCCGACGCGATTTTGGTGGTCGACCAGTCTTTCTTGGAGTCGGCCAGAATCCCAGGGAGCTGGCCGTAGATGGCCTTGTATTCCCCGTAGTGCCTCTCGGCCTGCTCCAGGAACCCCTGCGTCTCGGCGTCGGCGGCGGCGTTGCCTTCGGAAAGCACGTTCCTCAGCATGGCTAACGCGTCCGTGTTTTCGGCGGCGAGCTTTTCCACGTCCTGCCAATCATCGGGAGAGTGGGAGTCCGTGTACACGTAGAGGTTCAAGGCCTCGAGCGCGACCGTGTACATGAGGTTGCCCGCGTGATCGTTGGTGGTTATCATATCGTCGCGGAGCACTCCCACTTTCTGCACTATGTTCTGGAGCTCCAGGAGCGTGAAGGCGCACAGGAGCATGAATATCGCGGTGACGGCCGCGAAACCGAGGCTTATCTTCATTTTGAGGGTCATGGTGGCACTCTCGCGTTTGTCGACCGCGTGTCGACCGTAGGGCGTAAGCGGCTGGCGGGAAAGCAGCCGCAGGGGTGGTGCTTCGCAATATCCTCCGCGGGGGGATATCCTCGTGGGGGGGGGATATCTTCGTGCGGGGGCGGGAGCGGGCCCCGGGGGTTCACGCGCCCGGACGCCGGAACGGACGGGCGGGCGGGGGAAGGCCGGAAACGACCGGCAGCCGGTTGCCCTTGAAAGTCCGATGCGGGGTTTAACCGAAGCTGGCTGATGGCGTCATGCCATTATGTGCTGAACGGCTGGAAAGGCGTACCCTTAGCCAATCCGGCTTCACGGGGGCTTCCTCCGGCTCTAAACAAGTATATAGAAACAGATGAAATTTTTAAATCCAAAATCAAACAAATCAGTATAAACCAAAGTGAATATTTGATAAAACCAAAAAAATATATGATTGTATTATCGAAATTTTGTTTTTATGCAGTTGATACGCAACTTACGCTCCTTCTAATTAACAGCGCCGAGTTCCGTGGAGCTTGAAAGGGGGGAATTGACTGAATTTTACCTGCCGCGCCAAGTTACTGCGCAGTGAGGGTACTGTTGTGTTTCGGAAACGCGCCTGACGTGGATGGCTGATCTGAAGGCCCCGAAAGGTGAAATGTCAGGAAATGCCGACGTTTCCGGTAATATTTTGGATGACTTAATTCGCGGCATGCCAGTTCGATCTGGGATGGCATTGTCGAAACGCATTAGGAAACTCGCGCGCCTTCGCGCGTGACAAGAGTAATCTGCCGCGCATTTAACCAAGCGTTTGGCAACTTCAGTCCTGGGCCGTTTTCCGTGAGGCGCCAAAAAGGCCCGGGACGCGTAAAGCCGCCTCGGCGACCCCGCCTGAATAAACGAGTTGCGTTCTAACAGGTTTTTTTGGGTATGCCGAAGCGTACGCCGCCAGTCCGGACGCGCGTTGGCCTGGGGCTTTTTTAGGGAGATACACTTGGCCTTTGCCGGGAGCCCGGTTTGCGGCAGGACAGAGGCAACGGCGGCGTATATTCGAGAAATGAACCCCGCGCGCGGAGAACGGGAGGGAAAATTCAGGATGGTACCCAGAGCGCTGTTTGGCGTTACTGACGGGTTGTTAAGTCCAGGAATCGACGGGTACGACTTCAGGAAGAAGTTCCAGGATGTCGGCTGGCCCTGGCTCGCCCCCCTGTCGATCAAGCGCCGCTTCCGCAGGGTGTACTGCGTGAAGGCGGAGAACGTCCGCCCCGGCTCCCCCGCCGTCCGCTCCAAGGTCAAGGACCTCGGGGCCGGGGGCGCGTCTTTCCAGGAGCGCCTCTCCCTCTCCGCGAGGGGCTCCCGAAGGCGCGCCCTTTGGCGGAGCGCGGCCTGGACCCGGTGATCCGGAGGGCCGGAGCAGGCGCGACAGGCTCCTGCTGGTCGGCTGCGATAACTTCGCCCGGGCGCCCCGCAAGGAGAAGCGCCGCATGCTCGGCCGGACGGCCCGCGACGTCGCGGCGAACGTCGGCGAGTTCCGGAACGACCCTCCCGTCTGCGGCCTGTCCCCGTTCCGTAGCCTCGAAAGGCAACTCGCCGAGCGGCGCGTCGCGGTCCCCGGGACGGACGGTGCCGGGCCAGCGGTCCCGCCCAGGGATTCCAAGGAGGCCGCCGCCGACAGCCTCCAGCCCCCCGCGACACGGGGGCGACCTGCCCGGGCCACAAGGAGAAAGGCCTCAAGGTCCGCATCGCCTAAGTCCCGCGGCGGGTCGAAGAAGAACACGCTCGAGCCAAGCCCAAATCCCGGGCTCCGCGCAGCTTCCGCAGGGGCCCATGCAAGCGGCGCCAGCGGCGTCGAGCACCTCGCCGCACGCCTGGAGACGCTGGGGATCAAGGCGAAAAGCATCTTGGCCGACAACGCCCGCAACGCTCCCCGCAACCGCGAACCCGCCGCCGGGCACGGTGCCGACATGCCGCCTCGGCGCGCGGAGGCCTGGAGAACCCTCGGGCGACGGCGGGGGGGAGGCCGAGGACAGGTTCTCCCCCGGGGAGTTCAAGACGGACGGCAATGGCGCCGCGACCTAAGTGCCCGCAGGTCCGGAAGGCCGTATCGGCGGCCTTGGGCAAGGGCGGGGACGCCGTGAACGTCTATTTCGGCAGGGCCGCCCGCGCTGGCAGCCAACGCGGGGGGGCGCCCCGTGAAGCTTAGGGACGCGGGGCGCCTGCGGGATGAGGCGCAGCCCGGCAAGCCTTAAGATCGTCAGGAACCGCGCCTGGAACGGGCGGCCGGAAAACGCGGCGCCGGCCGAGCGGCGCGGCGGCGTCGAGGGCGCCGCGAGCGGGTGGAAAAGGGACCGGAAGGGCGGCGGGCTGAGGCTGCGGGGGAACCGCAAGGCGGACGCCGCGAACTGGATGAAGCCGGTCGGCTTGGACATCATGAGGATCTTCAACTTCCGGATCCAGTGCTAGAGTCACAGGCGTCTGGCCCGGGACTCTTCGGGCGTGTATCAGGGCCAACGGCCTGGCGGCCCGGACCGGAATTTGACAGCAAGTTGACAGTCAGAACATTCGCTAAAAATAGAATTTTCCGGGCCGCCAGCCCGGCTGCGCGGTCAGCAACTGCGGAGATGCGCCCGGATCGTTTTTGAAGCTCGAATCGACCTCTCAGCCGGGGGAGCTATGGCCATCCCCTCCCCCATGGAGCGTACTGCTCCGGGCGGGCGGCTGGTTTTTCGCAGCGGAATCAAGAGCAGCGGAATCAAGAATTGATCAACAATCAGGAATGTTGTATAAATTAGGAATGGCAATTCTGACGCCTCAACCATCTTGAAGGCCCAAAGCCGGAATGCGAACCAAATGACCCAGGATTTACCGGTTCTTCCCCTAGGGCTGGCCGACTTTGAAGACCTTAGGGAAAAACAGGCAGTCTACGTCGACAAGACGAAGTATATCGCCGACCTCGAGAAGGCCGGCAAGTTCGTCTTTTGCGCTCGGCCCCGCCGTTTCGGCAAGTCTCTTACTGTAAATACGCTCGATGCCTTCTTTTCGGGCCGCAAAGATCTTTTCCAGGGACTCGCAGTCGAGAAAGATATGTGCTCCCCTAACTTTGCAGTCTCCCCCGTCATCAGGCTGGACATGTCCGCTGTGGTTGGCAACGACAGCAAGGAAAACTTGCAAGACGAAATAATGGATCTCCTTGGAATTGTTGCCAAGCGGCATCAAGTATCCTTGCGCGGCGCTAATTCCGCAAATGCCTTTTCTCGACTCATTCGGGATGTACATGAGGCGAGCGGACAAAAGGCAGTCCTCCTTTTGGACGAGTACGACGCCCCCGTCATAAACCTTGTCGGCAGGGATAAACTTGCTTTTGATAAGAATTTACTTGCGGATACGCGGATCGTCATGCAAGATTTTTACACGCGGATAAAAGCAGAAGAACAGCACATCAAGTTCGCCTTCATTACCGGAGTCACTAAGTTTTCCAGGATGGGCGTGTTTTCCAGGCTTAACAACCTACGTGACATTTCCCTTTTTTCAGATTTCAGCGCTTTCATGGGTTATACCCATGAAGAGCTCAAGGCGAATTTCGCTCATTTCATAACCCACACCGCTCTTGAGTTCAAGACGAGCGAAGAAGTGCTAATAAATAAAATCAAGGATTATTACGACGGGTTCTCCTTTGACGGAAAAAACGAGGTGTACAATCCTTTTTCCGTCATTTCTTTCTTCGCGGAGAAAGAATTCGGGAATTTTTGGATGGAATCGGGATCTAACACCGTCGTAAGAAAATTCCTGCGGGATAAGGCGCTTACGGTTGACCAGTTCCAGGGACAAAAAATGAAATACAGTCGGGCTAGAGCTCCAGGGGAAATCGACGCCACTTCTCCGGCAGGCTTCCTCTACCAATCGGGCTACTTGACCCTCCGGGCCAAAGTCGAGGGGGCGTATCTCCTGGATTATCCCAACACCGAGGTACGGGAGGCGATTTCAACGCTGTTTATGGAAAACTTCACCTCCGACTGGGAGGGCATCGACGAATCCGGACGGGAACTTGGTTATCGACTGGCATCCGGCGATATCGCTGGCATGGTAAACGTCCTGTTTAAGCTTCTTGCGGGCATTCATTACCGTGATCACTTGGAAGCGAACAGAGTTCCGCTGGTCAGGTCACTCAAGAAAATCATCCGCAGGATATCCGGCGGGGACGGCCTTGAACCGTCGGACGAGAGCAAGGCGGCGAAGCTGGCGGAGAAGCTCCAAAAGGAAAAGGGCGAGAGCTACTACCGTTCCATGCTGCAAACCTGCCTGTGGATGGCCGGGGCTAAAGTCACCCCCGAGAAACCGGAGAACCGCGGCCGTCTTGATCTGGAAGTTGTCTGCGGCTCCATGACGTACGTTCTGGAACTGAAAATCACGAAAAACGCCAAGAGCGCGGCAAGGGCGGCAAGGGCCGGATTGGACCAGATTCACCTGAGGGGTTACGGAGGCGCCTCGGAAACGCCAGTCCTGGTGTCTCTTGCCATCGGCAATGAGGAGAGGAACATAGTAGGTTGTATCTTCGAGAGGAACGGCCGCGAGACGTCCTTAATGATTAATGCCGGGACATGCGTAACCTCCCCGCCCTCCTCCGGGGACGGCTTGGGGTAGACAAGCGCCCTTCCGAAAGGACGCGCCGTTTTTTGCTGGAGTCCTTTGAGTGCCTCCAGGCCCCGTTTCCCGAAGACGGACCGGCGCCCTTCGCGGCGATTGAGGAAAAGACGAAGCTCCGGGGCTTTCCGGCCGGAAGTTGTAACCGCAGGCGCAGGCCAGGCCCAGCGCCACCGAATAACGAAACTGCCAGGAGTCCGGGGGGGCGTTTCCGAAGGCTTTACGGAAAGACTGCCCGGTAACCTCCGAAAATTATTCGGGGGGCGCCTCAAGTTTTCGCATCGGAATCAACAGTTTAGTACTCGCGTAACGAGTCAATTATTCTGAGCTTGAAATAAATACTGGCTGAAATAATATTAGGCATTTTTCGATGAAACATATTGTATTTTTTTGCTGACTGGTTGATTTTCCGGGAATTGACGGAAAGGTTTGTCAAAAATTTGCCGAAGAGCCTGTCCAAACACATTGCCGACGGGAAAAATAATTTCAATTAAGGTGTCTGCGGCTAACGACGGGCCCTATAGGGGGTAATGAGAAATGCATCTGGTGCTTCCGGGGTGACATCCTCTGTGCCGGGGAGGGGGGGTAACGGACCGACTCCCTCGCAACGGCTGTTCATTTCCGGGATCATAGTTCGTCATTGAACCAGTTGAGGCCAACATTCATATTTTGGACAAGCTGCCAGCAGATTTTGGAAAAAACAACCCAGCAAAAAATGGGACAAACCAACCCGGCAATAACATTATTGGTTCAGATCGAAGGTAAATATTTAAAATTTATAACGCATATCGCGAATATTTAATTATAAGTTGTGGATTTGATATCTGATATAATTTTTCTGTTATATTATGACTTGTATATCATACAATAACTACTAACGTGTTGCAACAATCGGCTGGAACGAGATCTCGTCTGGAAGGTTATGGAAGGGAATCGCAGTATAGTAAAAAAGCTTCTCGCGGTGAAGGGACGGGACGCGCCCGGAGCGCAGTCGAGTTCGGCGGAGTGGAGTGGAACGGAACGGAACGGAACGCGGGGAAGCGCTTGAATACGCTCGGGGATGGCGGGAGCGCCCTTGGCGGAAGCTGGGGGCTGGGCGGGAGGAGCGCGGGGGAAGCTTGCGAAACGTGGGCTTCCGCTGCCGGAGGAGCCAAAAAAAAGCCCCGCCGCCCTGGCGCGGGCGGCGGGGCGGATTCGGCGGGCGGCCTGGCCCCTCCGCGCGTTAGCGCAAGGCCCGGTTCAGCCGTGCACCATCTGGTTTAAGGAGCGCACGGTGTCCTCGAAGTGCTCGACCTGCTCGGTCAAGGAGTTCGAGGCCTCGGCGGTGTGCTGGGCCACCGCGGCGTTGGTCTGGGTGACCTTGTCCATCTGCGTTACGGCGATGCTTATCTGGCTGAGGCCCTGGGCCTGCTCGCGGGAGGCCTCGGCCACCTCGTCCAGTATTTGCGAGAGCTTGTCGACCTCGTCCCCCAAGGTCCTGAAGTCACCGGAGGTGGCGCGGACGAGATCGCCTCCGAGGGTGATGTTGCCGATGGTTTGGGCTATCAGGGAAGAGGTGTTCTTGGCCGCGTCGGCCGAGCGGATGGCGAGGTTCCTGACCTCGTCCGCCACCACGGCGAAGCCCGCGCCCGCCTCGCCCGCCCGGGCGGCCTCGACGGCGGCGTTCAGGGCCAGGAGGTTGGTCTGGAAGGCTATCTCGTCTATGGTCTTTATGATCTTGCCTATCTCGGAGCCGGACTGGGCGATGTTTTCCATGGCCCCCATCACCTTTTCCATGGACTTGGAAGAGGAGCTGACCGAACCGGTGGCGAGCACCATGAGGTTCTGGGCCTCCCTGGCGTTGTCGCTGTTGCGCTTGGTCATGGAGCTCAACTCCTCCAGGGCGGCCGAGGTCTCTTCCAGGGAGGCGGCGTTCTCGGCGGCGCCTTCCGCCACCCTGCGCGAGGAGCCGGAGAGGTCGCCCGAGGTGTTCTCGACCTCCACCGAGCCCTGGTTCAGGAGATCCACTATGTTCGCCACGCCGCCGACGATGCTCCTGACGATGAGCCAGGAAAGGATGACCGTCAGCAGGATCCCCACGACGCCGCCGGTGACGATGAGGACCCAGGCCCTGTTCACGGTGGTGAGGACCGAGTCCGCGAAGCCGTAGGTTTTATGGCTCATCGCCTCGGAGAGCCGAGTCATGGCCGTTATCATGCCGTCGCGCTCGGCCCCCCTGGACGCGGCGTTGTCCCGGACGACCAGCATTTGCTCGCGCATGGCGGTGGCGCTCGCGCGGCAGGTTCCGACGGAGGACGCTATGGCCCGGAGGGAGTCGGCGCTGGAGCGGAGGGAGGGGTCCTGCTGGAGCTTGGACAGGGTCTCGAGGAGCTGGTCCGCCTTCGTGAGCGCCTGGTCGAGGAGTTGGGCGTCGCCGGTGTAGAGCCCCTGCAGGAGGCTCGCGTAGAAGGCCCCGCCCATGATGGCGAGGTTCTCGGTCTGCACCACCTCGTCGTAGGTGTGCCTCAGTTCCGCCGCCGGGGCGTGGCTGTCGAAGAGGGAGTTCAGCCTCTCGAGCATCGGGGCCTTGAACTTCTCCAAAGCCGCCTGGAAGGCCAGGTACGCGTCCCGGACGGCTGCCCAGTCCGTCTGGGAGTCGGAGATCACCTTGGGCATCTGCCCGTAGGTTTCCTTGTAGGAGGCGTAGTGGGCCGACGCCTGGGCGAGGAACCCCGATATCTCCGAGTCCGCGCCCTCCCGGGACAGCCCGTCCCTGAGGAGCCCCAGGAGCCGGTCGTTTTCGGCGGTGAGCTCGACGGCCCTGTCCCAGGCCTTCTGTTCCCCTGAGGCGGTGTAAACCAGTACGCTCTGCCCGGTCATCGCGACGGAGTAAAGGAGCTGCGCGGCGTTGTCGTTATTGGGAACGATGTCCTCGCGGAGCACTTCGGCGCCGCTCACGATGAACCGGAGCTCGGCTAGCGTTATCGCGTTCAATATCACGAAAATAAGGCAGACTGCGGTGAATCCGAGTCCGATTTTAAGTTTGAGGGTCATGTCTGGAACTCGCGTCCGGACCAGTG
>JAIRZX010000142.1 GCA_031267005.1 Deltaproteobacteria bacterium | reverse complement strand
CCCCGGCGAGGGGAGGATCGAGGCCTTTATGTCGTCCGGGAACAGCTCCGGCTTCATGGGTTTGCTCCTGGCCGGCGCAGCCGCCCTTTAAGGGAGGCCGGGGGCCGGGCCTTGGAAGGATGTGTCGGGGCGCCTTGGGAGGATGCGCCGGAGCCCGCGCGGCGGGCGGAGGGGCCGAGGGGCGGCGCGGAAGGCCCCCCGCCTTGGCCGGGGTAAGCGGAAAAGCCAGTTATAACGCAACTCTCGCTGGACAGGCAGGCGACTGACGCAGGATATGATGCCTGAGCCCTCCTGGGCAAGCCACCCGAGGGCTTTGGCGATCCGCCTGGCAACGGCGGGACCCGCCGAGGCCGGCCCCCTCCGGAGATTTCCGGAGCTTTCCGGAGCTTTCCGGAGCTTTCCTGACCTTTCCGGACCTTTCCGGACCTTTCCGTAACTTTCCGGAGCCTCTGCGGAACTCCCCGGCGCTTCAGGGCTTTCGGGATTTTCCGCCCGTCAGGGCGCAATGACGCAAAATAGCAAGGCGGCCCCCCGGACGCCCGGGGAGCCGCCAGATGAGGCCTGTCAGTCAGGCGGCCGGAAGCTCTCGGCGTCAGGTCGCGCCGAGGTACTTCATGACCGTATCGCTGTAGGGGATGGCGTAAAGGAGTATAAGGGCCACGACCAGGGCGTAGATGGCGAGCGACTCGATAAGCGCCAGGCCGATGAGCATGTAGACGCGCAGGGTGCCGGTCTGCTCGGGGTTGCGGGCCATGCCGGACAGGGCGCCGTACATGGTGATGCCCTGGCCGATGCCGGGGCCCACGACGCCCAGGCCGATGCCGATGCCGGCGGCCAGGGCCACGTTGCCGATTACGGCCAGGGCCGCGTTGGTCTCGTCGGCGGCCATGGCGACCCCGGATGCCGCGAGTACGCCCAGGAACGCGAGGGAGAAGAGGGCGAGCTTTTTCATGGTGAGGCGGTCCTCCTTGGAGGGTGATTTCCCTTGTGTTAAATCCGTGTGGCGCGGAGGGGTCGCCTAAGGGGGCGGCGATCCCCGGTGGAAAGCGGTGCAAGGCGGGAGCGGCGGCCCCGGGCGGGTTGGATCCCCAAGGCACCCGGCGGCGGCCTTTGAGGTTCCCCGAGGGCCTTCAGTCCTTCGGCCCCTCGGGCCTCAGACTCCTTAATAAGGCCGTCAAGCCCGCCATTAAAGGATCCGGCTGGCGGGGCCCGAAAGCCGCGGGACCGGCGGGCCGCAAGGCCCCGGCGCGAGCCCGGGCAAACGGCCGGGACGGCCCGCCGTCGGCCAGGCGCCGCGCCGCGCGGTCGGGGAGGCCGCGCGGGGCGCCCGTGCGCCGACGACAGGCGGCGGGGCCCGCCGTCAGCGGCTCGTTAGTGCTCGCCCTCCATAGCCTCGCCTATGTAGACCATGGCCAGGAGCGATATGATGTATGCCTGGAGGAAGCCCGTGAATAGGCCCAGGAACATCATGGGGAGGGGCACGAAGAACTGGCCGGCCAGCATCATGAGGACCCCGATCACGAGATCTTCCCCCAGGATGTTGCCGAAGAGACGGAAGGAGAGGGAGACCACCCTGGCGGCGTGGCTTATGATTTCGACGGGTAACATCAGGGGCGCCAAAAAGGGGCTTGGCCCCAGGAAGTGCTTGATGTAGCCCAGGCCGTGGACCTTGAACCCCATCACGTGGGTCAAAAACACTATCATGAGCGCGAAGGCCATGGTGGTGTTCAGGTTGGAGGTCGGCGCGAAGGATCCGGGGATGAGGCCGTTGAAGTTCGCGAAGAAGACGAAGACTATGAGCGTGGTCGTCATCGGGAAGAAGACCATGCCCCTTTTCCCCATGATGCCCTCCTGGAACTTGTACATGGAATCCACGACGAACTCGAAGAGCACCTGGAGCCTTCCCGGGACCAGCGCGATCCTCTTCCCGGCCATCCAGCCTATGAAGATGAGGATCAGGGCGAAGAGCCAGGTGTAGACCAGGTGCGGGTAGGCGTGGGCGAAGTGGCCCAGGCCTACCTTGTCCAGGAGCCAGACGAGGAGCATTACGGGATGTTCCATGGCGATAGCCTCCGCCCGCCGTCGCCCTTCAGGTGGGGCTCGGTAGAGGGCATTGCGTTTTCTGGGGGAAAGCTTAAAGCGGCGTAATGCCGCAGGGGTTAAACTAACAGAACGGGGGCCCCGTTGCAAATCTTTTTCCTTTCCCCGTCAAGCCCCCCCGCCACGGAAGTCCGTTTGCTGCGGGGGTTTCGGGAGGCGTCTTAAAGGCGGCTAGCCCCTTCCGGACGCGCCGGGGGAGCCACCGCTGGAGAAGCTCCCCTCCCGGTCCCGGATTCCTCCGCTTTCCCTCCCCTCCCTGCCCTGTCCCCGCTGTCCCTCCCCTCCCTACCCTGTCCCCGCTTAACCTCACCTCCGTTACCCCTTCCCGGCTTCCCCAGCCCCGCCGCCCCCGCTTAACTTGTCCCGGCTTAGCCTTCCGAAGCTTTCCCCCGCGTCCCCGGCCCGTCCGCAGGCGATCCCGCTGGCCTCCGCCGCCGCCGCGCCCCGGACCCGGCAACCCACCGGCCAGCGTCCCGCCTTGTGTTTTCCCCGTCCGCCATTTAGAATCCGGGCTAAAGCACCTGCGCCCTGCCGTTTCGCGCTTTACCTCCGCGCGGGCGAATTTTGCGGGCGGCCCCCTTCCGGGGCCGGTCAGAAGGCGGAGGCCCGCCTTCGAGGGAGGGCTCGAGGCTCATGGACAAGGAACCGGTAAACCTGGGACTCATCTTCTTTCCGGCCTACGACTGGGCCATCTCGCCCTCGCACCCGGAGCGCGAGGAGAGGCTCCTGTACACCCACGACCAGCTCCGGGAGGAGGGCGTGCTGGATCTCCCGGAGATAGAGGAGTGGCGCCCGGAAAAGGCCGAAGACGGGGACGCCGAGAGGGTCCATTTCTTCCCGCTCGGCCTCCGTGCCGTGGCCGCCCTCCCCCACATGATAAGCGCGGGGGGCGCCATCACCGCGGGCAGGCTCGTGGCGGAGGGAAAGGCGAAGAAAGCCTTCGCCCTGGTGATGCCCCCTGGCCACCACGCCGGCAAGGTTGTGCACGGGGGCAGGGGCTTCTGCAACATCAACAACGAAGCGATAATGATAGCCAGGCTCCGGAAGGACTACGGCTACAGGCGCATAGCCGTCGTGGACACGGACTGCCACCACGGGGACGGCACCCAGGACATCTACTGGCACGACCCGGATACCCTCTTCATAAGCCTCCACCAGGACGGGAGGACCCTTTACCCGGGCTCCGGGGCCCAGGGGGAACTTGGCGGCCCCAAGGCCTGGGGCTCCACTGTAAACATCCCCCTGCCGCCGCGCACCGGGGACGAGGGCTTCCACCTGGCCGTACGCGAGATAGTGAGGCCTATCCTGGACGAGTGGAAGCCGGAGCTCGTCATAAACTCCGCTGGCCAGGACAACCACTTCACGGACCCGATTACGAGCATGTCGCTCACCGCGCTGGGATACGCCGAGATGTCCCAGATGATAGCGCCGGATCTCGCCGTGCTGGAAGGCGGCTACGCCATCCAGGGTGCCTTGCCCTACACGAACCTCGCCATCATCCTGTCCATGGCCGGGCTGGACTGGACCAGGGTCCGGGAACCCATGCCGCCCGAAGGCCCCCCGCGCACTTCCGAAAGGACCCTGGACTACGTGAAGGGCTTGGCCGAGTTCATCCTCGAGAAGCGTTCCGGGCCCCCGGAGCCCTCCTTGACGGGATCGGTCCTCAAAGGCGGCTGGTTTTGCCGCGAGCGCAGGATCTTCTACGACAGCCACCCGGCGGACCCGGCGGCCCAGCCCGACTGGCCGTCCTACATAGACGAGCGCCGGGAGGAGCGCCTCCGCGACTGCCCTGACTGTCCGGGGGTGCTCATAATCCGGACCGCCTCCGATCTCTGCGGCCCCAAGCTCTACGCGTCCCTCCCTCTGGAGCCCTGCGGGAAGTGCAAAGCCGCGGCCGAGGAGCTCGAAGCCACCGGCAAGGGCCCGTTCTAGCCGCCCCGGGGAATTGCGGCCCGGAAGCCCCCTTCGGGGAATTGATTGTCGCTGAGGGGAAAAAAAACCGCCGGGCCCAGGGTCATAGATTGACGAAGGGCCAGGCGGTGAATTCAAACGGTTGGAGTTTCCAACCCTCTGCTACTGCTGTTGCTTCTGCTTCAGTTGCTACTGCTGTTGCTGTTGTTGCTTCTGCTTCAGTTGCTGCTGCTGTTGCTGTTGTTGCTTCTGCTTCAGTTGCTGCTGCTGTTGCTGTTGTTGCTTCTGCTTCTGCTTCTGCTTCTGCTTCTGCTTCTGCTTCTGCTTTTGCTACTCTGCTACTGCTTCTACCCTCATTATTGTATACGGAGGAGGGGCTACCGTCAAGGGAAAAGCGTTTGCCCGTTTGCCCTGGCCGGGCTGTGCGCCCTCTCCGCGAAGGGCGGGCCCCGGCCCTTTGCGGTCCCCTACGCCTCCTGGGGCGGCCTTACGAAGTCGTAGCCGGCCTTCTGGATCTCGGCGAGCTGGTCTGGGGAGAACTTCTCCGGGCGCTCTATGCCGCGATACGAGAGAGTAGGGAAGGACTTGGGGAAGCCTATGGCGTCGAAGAGGTACTTGACTGCGAGCGTCACGGGCATGAACAGGTCCTTGCCCTTGGTTGCCCCGCAGGCCAAGAGGAAGCCCTTGGAACCCGGCACTCCGTCGGCGTTCTTGCCCAGGACGTAGCGCCGGGTCCAGAAGGCCTGGCTCCTGTCCAGCACGGCCTTGCCCTGGCTGGGCATGTCGTAGAAGAAGACGGGGGTGGCGATCACTATTTTCGTGGACACGCCCTCCTTCCCGTCCGACTGCGCCTCCTCCCAGGCGGAGTAGATCTGGTTCATGTCGTCGAAGTCTATGGCGCACTCCCCCTTCTCGCTGCAGTGGCCGCACTCCATGCAGCCCCTCACGTCCAGCTGGGAGACCGAGAGCGCCTTGAACTTGGCGCCGGCCTTTTCGACCCCGTCGGCGAAGACGTTCAGCATCTTGGCCGAGCTCCCGTCCAGCCTGGGGCTCATGTGGAGCCCGAGCACCTTGATGACACCGGAACTTTCAGTCATGCGCACCTCCTTTGTCCTTGCCGCCTCCGGCGGCGGCGACGCGCCCCCGGCGGCCCTCTCTCTTCCGAAACCAGGGTCAAGGCCCGCCGCCCCCTGGTCCGGACGAAGGCCCTTTCCGCCCCCAATCAGGACGGCCAGCCCGGCCCTGGAAGCCTGAACCGGCCTGCCTGCAAAAACCTCGAAGCCATCTTCCAAGACCGCCGACCCGTTTTCCCGGCCGCCGCCCCGTTTCCGGCGCGGGCCGGCTTCGGCGGGGCCCGGCGTTTCCCTGCCCCGGTTCAGGAGGCGCCGCCTCCCCGTCCGCCTCACCCCTCGCCCGCCATTTATGACGCAGCCTTCGCCTCTCTCACCCCACCGCTATCTCTCTCCTCTGCCGCATCCGGCAATCCGGCCCCTCCGCCGCCTCCCCCCATCTCATCCCGCCTCCCTGACGCTCTCCCCCGCTCCGCCTCCCGCGCCCTTCGCGAGCGCGGCCGCGAGGCCTTCCCTTAACCTGTCCAAGACGGCGGCGGAGAGCGGGCTTCGGGAAAGCGTCCAGTTTATCGGCACGTCCTTGTTGGCTCCGTGGTAGTCGGAGCCGCAGGTGGCCACGAGCCCCGCGTCGCGGGCGAGCCGCCCGAAGAAGGCGGAGGCCTCCGGGGAGTGGGACGGGTGCCAGACCTCGAGGCCCACCAGCCCCCAAGCCTTCCATTGCCCGAGCACCTTCGCCAAGTCCCCCTCCGGGACCCCCATGGAGATCGGATGCGCCAAAACGGGGCACCACCCGGCCTTGAGGAGGAGCTTCACGGCCTCGGGAGGCGTCAAACGCCGCTTTTTGACGTACGCGGGCTTGCCTAGGCCCAGATAGAGATCGAAGGCCTCCTGGCGGGCCGCCACCCAGCCGCGCTCGAGCATGGCCTTGGCGAAATGGGGCTTCCCGGTCTGGCCGGAGCCCGAAAGCGCCGCGACCCTTTCCCGCGAGACCGGCTTCCCTAAGGCCTCCAGGGCGTTGAATATGCCCTCGTTGCGTTCCTCCCTGAACCTCTGGAGGAAACTCAAATCCAACGGTTTCGACCCCCCGGGCGAGACGTTCAAGCCCAAAAGGTGGGTGGTGTTTTTGAAATCCAGCGAAAGCTCCGTGCCCGCTATGCCGGTAAAGCCCTTCCTGCGGCCGGCCGCCTCGAGGAAAAGGCCGGTTCCCTCCGTGGTGTCGTGGTCGGTCAAAGCCAGCCCGGCCAGCCCGGCCGACGAGGCCGCCGCGACGAGCTGGTAGGGCTCGAGGGTCCCGTCGGAGAAGGTCGAGTGCGAGTGGAAGTCGATCTTGAGCATGCGCGGTCCTGACTGGCCCTCGCGGGCCCGTTGGGGGGCCGGGAAAGCGGGGCGGTACTTGCGGGGGGCAGGAAAGGGAGGGAAAGCCCCGTCCAATAAGGGCCGGAAAGCCGGGAAAGTCCGGAAGGCCCGAAAAGCCCCGTCCAAGAAGGGCCGGAGCCGGCCGGAAACGCGGGCCGCAGGTGGCGGCGGCGGCGGCATAATTTTGGATGCCCGGAAGACCGGAAGACCGGCGCCAAGGCCGAGGCGCGGCTACCTCCTGCCTACCCTACCTGCCGAAGGTTGGGGGCCCCGCCAGCATGTTACGCTCCCCTCCGCCTCCGCACGCTTGTTTTCCGCCTTCCCCTTCCTTCCCTCCCCGTCTCCCCTTTCCCCCGCTTCCCCGTCATCCGTCATCCCCGTCATCCGTCATCCGTCTTACCCTTACCCGTCCCCAGCCCCAGCCTCAGGGAATCGGCTCGTAACCCTTGGCCTTAACCAGCTCCTCGGCCATCGTGGTATGCACCCTGCCCTCGCGAAAAGGGCCGTGCTTCATGAGGGCCCTGAGGAAGCCTATGTTGGTCTTGACGCCTTCTATCCTGAAGTCCCCCAGGGCGTCGAACATGAGATCCAGGGCGCCCAGGCGGTCGGGGGCGCTGGTTATGACCTGGGCAATCATGGGGTCGTAGAAGGGGGTGACCGCGCCGCCCTCGCGGAAACCCGTCTCCACGCGGACGCTTTCGCCTTTCGGGGGGCGGAAGACCTTCAAGGGGCCCGGGGAGGGAAGGAAGCGGAGCGAGTCCTCTGCGTAGATCCTGCACTCCACGGCGTGGCGCCCGAGTTCGGGGGAAGCTGGAAGAAGCTCCGGTATCCCGAGGCCGGATGCCAGCTTCACCTGGAGCTCGACCAGATCCGTCCCGGTCGCCTCCTCGGTAACGGCGTGCTCGACCTGGAGGCGGGGGTTGACCTCCAGGAAGCAGAAGCCCGTCTCGGGGGAGTAAAGGGTCTCCACGGTGCCCAAATGGTCGTAGCCGACCTCGGCCATGACTTCCGCCGCCCTGGCGGCCATGGCCTCCAGGATGTCCGGGTGGACGCCGGGGGCCCCGGCCTCCTCCACGACCTTCTGGCGGCGGCGCTGGACGCTGCAGTCCCGCTCGCGGAGATGCCTCGCGGCGGTCCCGTCCGAGGCGATCTGGAACTCCACGTGGCGCGGGGAAACCAGAAGCCTCTCGGCGTACAGTTCCCTGCGGCCGAAGCCGCGTTCCGCCTGGCTGGCCGCCGCCTCCAGCGCCGAAGGCAACTTCTCCGGCGCCGAAACCGGCACCATGCCTATGCCCCCGCCGCCTCCAGCTGGCTTTATGAGGAGCGGGAAGCCCAGCTCCCCGCACTCCCTGGCCATATCCTCGGGGGTTCCCCGGAGGATGCCGGTGGAGGGGCACAGCGCGAAGCCCTTTTCGCGCATGATATCCCTGGAGGCCACCTTGTCGCCCATAACCCGGAGCCATTTGGCGGATGGCCCGATGAACTTAAGGCCTTTGGCGCGGCACAGCTCCGCGAAGGCCGCGTCCTCGGCCAGAAAACCGTAGCCTGGATGCACCGCGTCGCAACCGGCCGCGAGGGCCGCCTCAGCCACCCTCTCCCGGTTGAGGTAGCTTTCCTTGGGAGGAGGGGCCCCCAGCACGGTAAAGCCGTCGGCCGCCTCCACGTAAGGGTTGTCCCGGTCAGCCTCAGAGCACAGGACGTGCGAGGCGACGCCCAGCCCGGCCAAGGCCCGGACCAGGCGGGCGGCTATCGTCCCCCGGTTGGCCACCGCCACCTTGTTAAACATGGCGGCCGCCGGAAAGGGGCCCGAGTGGCCCGATTGGCCGACCCGGGCTACCGGGGCGGCAGAAACAAGCGGGGCGGCAGAAACGGCCGGGGCGGCCTGCCGGGACGCAACCTGCTGCCGTGAGGGCGAAGGCTCCCGGAAGGCGGGGTAAAGAGGCGCTGAGGCTCCGGGCCGCGCCGAAGCCGCCGTAGAAGCGTCCTTTGCGGGCAGCCGCGTCTGGCAAGGCGAAAAGCATTAAGACACCAAAATGCGTTCCGGGGAACGCGAAGGACAGCCGATTGTGAAGGAAACGCTCTCAGGGAGCGGATATCCGAGAATTCGTAAAGGCGGCGGACATTGGCGGCAAGGCCGGAAAGGCGCTCTGGCCGACTCGCGCTTGGCGGCATTATATCCGTGACGGGCCGGCCGGGCAAGGCCGGCCGATGTCAGGCGATGGGAAGCTGAGCCTCCCTCCCGCCGTTGCGGGAAAGCGTTACCGGCGCAAGCTCGCTTCTTGCCCCCGTGCCCCTGCCGACGGGAACGCGTCGGCTCCTCCGTCCGGTTCCTGGCTTAGGGAGACGCGCGCTACGACGCTCCGCACGGGGGGGGGGCCGCAAGGAAAGGACGGGG
>JAIRZX010000122.1 GCA_031267005.1 Deltaproteobacteria bacterium | reverse complement strand
CGCGGGCGGGGGGCCGGGGCCGGGCTGGCAAGGGGAGGGCTGTTCGCTGGTGCCTTGGGGCTATTCGCGGGCGGCGGGAGAACTTAGTTGCCGGGAGGCTCCGAAACAGGGGAAGGACGCTTCGGCCCCGGCAGGCCCTTAAGGGGCCAAGCAAGGCCTGAAGGGCGGGAAAGGGCCACCGGGACGGGGGGGGGTGCCGGATCGGTCGGGGGGGGGGCGGGAGGGCATTCCGTCCGTTTCCCTGGGACGGCGAGGAAACGTGCCTGCGGCGGTGTAGCGTTTAGAGCGGCCGCTTCAGGCGCCCCAGGCCGGCATCCTCTTGGACGGTTCACGCCGCGCCGTTCCGCAGACGGGCGCACTCTACCGTCCCGTCCCGGGTACTGGCCCCAGGAGGGCTCGCCGGGTTTCGGCATCGTTCGGGAAACGGGCGGGGTTCAGAAGCCGTCCCGGAGGAAGCCTCCGGGACGGCTGCGGACGGGGGACGGTTAGAACTCTAAGCGGATCTGGAGCCCGCCCGTTGCTCCCTGACGCTTGCCGACGTAGCCCTGGACGCCTAGATCGAGGAACAGGGGAAAGGACGGCGAGGGCCGCAGGGCCAGGCCGAGCTCGCCTATGCCGGTGTCACCCCGCAGGGAAGGCGAGTCTATCGGGTATCCGTTGGAGCTGGCGCTCACCCTCCCGTCGAACTCGTGCTCCCAGCCGACGCCGAAGTACGGGGAGACGCGGTCGTTCACGGCGTATGAGAAGCGCCCGCCCAGGCGGAGGCGGGAGGAGTCCGCGTCTTCGAACCTCAAGGTTTCGCCGGTGGAAAGGGTTAGGGAATTGCCTTCCTGGCGCGTCCAGAAGTACTTGAGGGAGGTGTCGAAACTCGCCCTGTCGGAAACGGTCCAGACGAACCCGAGGCCCGCGTGGATGCCGTAGTACGCGCTGTTGCTGTCGTAGCTGGCGGAGCGGCCCCAGGGGTCCTTCAGGTCGCCGCTTTTGTATTCGTTGCGGACCCGTCCGGCGCGGCCCGAGAGTTCCGCGTACAACCGGCCCGGCCCCGCATCGTTGAAGTCCATGCGCGCCAGCGCTCCCCCGCCCGCGTGGCGTACGTCGCCGTCGCCGCGCACCGGGGCGGAGTTGCCGAAGGAATTGAAAGTGTCGTAGGAGCCGGTGCCGAACTCGAAGAACGCAGCCGCGGTCAGGCGGCCGGCCGCGGTGTCGCCGCCCCAGGAAAGCCCGGCCATGAGGGATAGGCTGGACACGTCCACGTGCGATCCCGAATTATAGCGATTCTGCCCTGCGGAGATAGCCGCGAACGAGCCGAAGCCTGAGCCGCCGCCGCGCCCGGCGGCTTCCACGGCTTCGTTCACGCCCTGTCCGGCCGCGAGGTCGGCCGCCTGGTTTACCAGGAGCGCACCGCCCAGGTAGCCTTCGGACAGCGCCTTTGCCTGCGGGATAGCCCCGCTTCCGGCGTAAACGGCCCGCAGGGTGCCCGTTGCGGCATTGTCCATGCCGTAGGCGTGGCTTAAGGTGGCGCCCTGGCGCGCCGCAACGGTGGCGCTCGCCGGATCCAGGTCGCCCGTGATGCTGGCCGCCTCGATGATCTCGTAGCTGAGAGCTGGCGTCGCGCCGACCGCGAGCCCGGAAAATTCGATCGCGGTGCCGTCGATATCGGCGTCGCCGCGGACGACGAGCCGGCTGGCGGTACCGTCAGGGTGGATTATGACGCGCAGGACTCCGCGGCTTTCCAGCGCGCCGCGTACTGTCAGCTTGCTTCCCGGGGAACCGATCAGGCCGGGGATGACGGTACCTTCGGAAGACAGGCTCCCGCCCACGTAGCCGTTGCCGCCGAAGGCCGCTCCTTCGCCCACGATGACGCCCCCTGCCAGGCTGGCGCCGCCGTCTTGCTGATCCTTCATGCCCAGGGCTATCTCGCCTTCCTCGACGACCGTGGGGCCGAGGTATCCGTTCGCGCCACTGAGGGTCAGCTTTCCTTCCCCGGCCTTAAGGAGGCCCACGTGAAGGTTTTCCAGACCGGCGTTGAACTGGTTGGGGGACGAGGGAATTCCGTTTGGGTAATCACCGCCGACCATGACCTCTCCGACGTCGTTGGACCATACGCTGTCGTGCCCGCCGGTATCCACGCCGTACATGGCGAAGCTGCCGGTGACGTATTGGGCCAGGTCGCCGGTGTCGGGGTCGCCGCTCAGGCGGTTGGCGTCCAGCCAGCCAGGACCGCGGACCGCCGCCCCGGCGTTCACGATGCCCATGCCGAACAGCGCCAGGTACTCTGTATCGGAAACGACGTGGACCGAGATAGGATTTGAATCGTCATCAGTCAGCTCGGCAGGGTCTCGATTTCGAAGGTTGCTATCCATCGAATTTATTAGTTCATCAATAAATTCTTCTTTGCTGAAGCCGCTGTCTTCATCGAAGAATTGATTATACAGGCTTGCGATTTCTTTTTTACGTTGCTCGGTAAGCAAATAGCTGAGTTGCCCGTTTCCAGCGATAAGATCGTCAATATCTGGATTAATTGTAGCGGCAAGCGTTTCCGGAATGGTCACGCTGAACCCTTTTTCGTCATCTCCGATGCTTATGGGGCCCCCGGCGAAATCGGGAAGCTGGACGAGGAAAGGAGGCAGTCCTTCCGCGCCGGGGTGGGTGGCGGTGGAAAGCAGGGTGTCGGCCAATTGCTTGCCGTCCATCCAGGGGAAGGCTTCCTTGACCAGGGCGGCCGCGCCCGAAACATGGGGAGCCGCCATGGAAGTGCCTTGCTCATCCTTGTACTCGTCCGTTTTAGGGCCTACGGACGAGTAAATTCCCACGCCGGGCGCGAGAAGGGTATAGTGCCCCGCCCCGTCTGCCATGTTTGAAAACGCGCCGATGAAATCAAGCCTGCCCATGGCGTTTTCGGGGTCGGCGTCATATACCGAAGGGTCGAAAGCCGCCACGCTTATCATGTTAAGGGAAAGGGCGCGCAATTGATCTTTTCCGAGGCCGAGTTCCTTGAGCAGGTTTTCGTCATCGGTTGTATCGGGTATTTCAATTGCATCTGGATCTCCGATGACGGAAGTTCCCGTAACAATGGACGGCAGGGAAGTCGGAATGTTGGGCGAGCTTTTGCTTTCGTTTCCGGACGAAAAGATAAGAAGCGTGCCTGAAGCAGCCAGAGGCGCCATTGCTTTGGCGTAGCTCAACAAGTGTTCCACAGGTCCGCCAGGAGCTGTATTGGCCTTCCAGCTGAAATAGTCTGCAAGAAAGTAATCTTCTCCCCAGCTGTTGTTGATAATGGAGACGTCCTTGAACTTTTCATCGTTTGAAAATTTCTCGAAAGCCGCCGTAATTGGGTTTTCGTATTCCGGGTACGGAGCGCCGTCTAAAGCGACCATGAAAACGATTTTCGCGTCGTACGCCACTCCGTGCATCTCGCCATTCCCGCGCGTTGCGGCTACGGTCCCGGCACTATGCACTCCGTGGTAGTCATCGTCTTCTTCGGGGGTATACGTAATGAAATATTCTTCGACGTATTCGCCGCGAGAGGCCTTGCCTGCGAATTCCCGGTGTGCCTTCATGGAGGGCGAGTCAATCACCCCCACGGTAACGCCCTTTCCCGAGAAGCCCAGAACGTACGCTTCGGCCGCGTTTATCGAGTCCAGCCCTTTTCCGCCCCGGTACTCGGGGTCGTTTATGAAGTCGTCGACGGACAAGCCCATCGCGGGAAGCGAGGTCCCCGCGAAGAGCAGGGCGCACAACGCGACCGCCGCGGCGGCGGAAGCGAGGCGGGGGGGGGATCCCCCGGAAACGGCCACGCTCCCGGGCCGGAAAAGAACCTGGTCCTGCTTGCGGCCGCCGCGCTCCGGCAGGATACCGTGGGGGGGGGCGGCGGACGACAAGAAATGGCGGTCGGCGGTCATTTTGCGAATCTTTCGGGAAGCTGGGAAGCTGTTTGGGCGAATTTGCGGCGATACGGGCAGGCTCCGCTGGTTCCGGCAAGGTTCAATCCTCTTCCAAGGGGATGTCCCGGCAAGAAGCTAAAGCGGGCGGAGGCCCGGGCAAGGCTGGCGAAAGGCCGGGGCGGCCGTTCGAGAAAAGCAACGGTGCGCTTTGCATGCCGTGTCCCTCCCGAAGCGGCTGCCGGATCGTCCTCGGACTGGACTCCGGGGCGCAGGCGCCGGGACTAGCGGAAGGACGGCGTCGGCCTTCCGGGCTGGTTTCCGCACAGAGAATCTTCCCCAGCCTCCACGGTTCCTAATTCTCTTTCGGGAATTTTTATGCAGGCAAGCAGTCGGCTTTATTTTTTCCCGGTGACGGCCCAGGCGGAGGCGGCGCGGCATTCTTTCGACGTCGGGAGGGAGGGAGGGAGGGGAATCCATTTTCCTCTGCGCGAACAGGTCGGGAAACCTCCGGGGTCCTCGGCAATATTTTTACCATAAAAGGGCGCTTCGAGAAAGCGCCACCGGGGGGGAGATTGCAGGCAAGAACGCGAAAGCCGGCTGGCGGCATGATTTTTGCTTGAGATGCCATGCCCTTTCTGCCGTTTGCTTCTTCGGCGTCCGTGCTGAAACATGATGCCAGTGCAAAAACCTGTGAAGGATGCTTCACGCCAGGTTTCGCTCTTTGATGTGTGAAGCAAGCTTTACGCCCGATGTATCCGTTCACGGGTTAAATGGGGCGGTTCTGAGTCAGGCTCGAGTCGTTCAACGGGAAGGCGAGAGGGCGGGCCGTGAGCCTGGGGAGGCTTTGTTGGGACAGACTGGAGGCGGTCCATGCGCGAAGGGGGGGCGGGGCCCAGGCGAAGGGGGAAGGAGTCCTCCCCAGGCCAAGACTACAGGGGAGCAACGTTTTCACTTGTCGGGGAGGTCGGTCCGTGTTAAGTTAGACAGTGTCCGCGTGCATTCGTGCCTTCCCGCAAGCTTCCTCCCGCTCCCTTCTACTCCCACCATCAGAGATCTCACCCTGAAACGGCCTTTTCATGACATTCCAGCTAATTCTGATCATCTCCGCATCATTCCTGGCGGCATATGCCCTGACAAGCGGGAGCGCCCTGGCATCCCCGAAGAAGCCAGGTAAAAAAGCCGGTCGGAAATCCGGTCGCAAGGGCTCGGCCGGCTCCGGCAAGCCATCCCCGAAGACTGCCGTCCCCAAGACCCGCCCCAAGGCGCCCTCCCTCCAGTGGAGGGTCAGGAGAGCCCCGTTGCGCGGCTGGCCGGACTGGAACTTCCCGCACATGGGGAACCTGCTTGAAAAGGAACGCGACAGTGCCGAGGAGTTCACCCGCGAAGGAATCGCCCACGGGGCTGCCCACGCCTGGGACGCCATGCGGGCCCTGGTGCGCCTGACTTTCGGTCCCGACGATCCCCGCGTATGGGCTTCCCTTTCGCGTTCGGCCCGGTCTCTTGCCAACTTCGCGGTGGACCCGAACGAACGGCTGCGAAGTATTCCGGAATTCCACTTGAATGCAGCGGCCTCCCTGGCGGCGAGTGCGGCGGCAGGCTTCGATGCCGTCAGCCAGGCTTCCGCCGGCGGGGACGGGTCATCGGGCGTGCCCGTTCCCCCCTCCGAGAGGTCGTTCGCGGAGGAGACCTTAGCTTGGATCCGCTCCAAGGCTCACGCCGCAGGTTTGGTGATAGGGCCCTGGCCGGCGAGCTCGCTCGCGGAGGCAATCTATTCCGAAAACAACCCGCGCATGGCGCTCCTGGCCCAGAAGCCTGAGGCGTTCACCTTCCCTTCCGCACTTGAGCTTCGTGCCGCTCTCGCGAAGGCCGGGGACCCCGGCTCGCAGGAAGCGCTTTCGCTTCGCTCGCGCCTGGGGATGGAGCTTTGGGACACCGGGGGCAAAGATGCCGCTTTGGAGTCGACGGAACTCCTGCGCGAGGCCTCCGCAGGCCTGGACGCTCTCCTGGGCCCTAAGTCGCCAGAGTCGGTGGCGGCCAAGGAGCGCCTGGCGAGGCGGCTTTCCGGGATGAACGGCTACGGGAGCTTGGCCCCCTTCCCCTTCCTGAAGTATCTCTCTAAAAGAAACTCGGCTGAAGGGCGCGCGCTCTTCAAGGAACTCAAAAATCTTGCCCCCAGGGGCGCGAAGGGTGACGAGCTGAGGAGACGCGCCGCGACGGGGGAGATCACGGCAAGGATCGTCACGGATATCGGTAAGGCCTACGGCGACGCGCGGAAGCTTATGGAAGATTCCATGGACACGTTCTTTTTCCCGGGCGGCATCCAGAAGAATCGGCCCCTGACGGAGAGCCACGATCTTGTCATGCTGGGCCTCCATTCGGGAAATGGAGAAATGGCCTCGTCAATAAATGGCTTGGTCTTGGCGGGCCGCAGGAACTTTTTAGGCGGGCGTCAACCGGAGACCGCCTATTCGCTCGCGCTGGCCGGGGATCTCTTGGGAGACACGTATACCTCCTGCGCATTCTGGGCACTTGCGATGGAGGCCCTGGAGGGACGGGGCGAGCGCTACTGCTGCCAGGAGGCGGAACTGAAATTGCGGATAGCAAGGACGCTCTTCTTCGAGAACGATTTTAGCCAGGCCGCCCGCCTCTTCAAGGAGGCGGAGGGGATCTTCCTGGCCGAGCGCGGGGAGGCGTCTCCGGAACGGGTGGAGTGCGCGGCTTTTTTCGCCGGGACCCAATTCCGGTCCAGATCCGGTGACCATTGCGAATCGGGCGAGATTTTCAGCTCGCTCCTGAAACTCATTGACGGGGTACCGCCCTGGGACTACCCTGTCCTTGAAATCAAAGAAGCCCAAGTCCTCGCGCTTGTCCTGGCCGGAGCGGCCGCCGATATGAGCGCGCACGGGGAGACCGAGCGGGGCGCCCCGCTCATGGCCCGCGCGTCCGAACTCCGCGCCCGATACACCGGCCCCTTTCAAGCCGGGCGGCTTGCGGACTTTTACCTGGGCAGACATGCCATGTTCCGCGCTAAGGCAATGCCAAATGACTTTCCGGGCGTTGACATCCTGCCCGGCAACGTTGCGAAAGACGACGACACGTTCATTTTATCTACCTTCCTGATCCCTGATCCCTGACTCCTTCGAGGACGACTAGCGAGACCGAGGCCGAAGAGCGGGTTCCAGGCGTTTCCCGGTGCCGCAAGCGTCTTTGTCGGCCTTGTGCCGGGGCTGTCTTCGGGTCGCCAACGAAGGCGGCGGCCACGGAAGACCCTCTCGCGGGCGAGCTTGCCGTCCGTGACGTATCCGTCTTTGGAGACGATGGCGGGTCCAGCAGGACTGCCGGACAGGGGCCTGCCTCCCCGAGGTCAGAAATGGCCGCGGCTGTCAGAGTCGGATTCTCGAGGGCGAGGATCAGTTCCGGAATGCGCAAGTTTTCGGGCAAGGGATGACCCCCCTCCTGACCGCGCTCGGGACGATGTGGGCGTTCCGCTTGACGATCCTGGCCTGTGACATGCTGCTCCTGCTCTCCCTCGCGCCCGGTTGAAGTGCCGTCGTACCGGACCTGGGCCGACAGGCCGCTCGCGGGAAAGCCGTTCCTCTGGGATCGGGGGACCCCGGCCGGGTTCGCGGTCTGGCAGCGGTACCCAGGCGGCGGAAAGAAGACGAGTGACCGTCAAGCTCCCCTCCGGTCGTCCCGCCCGGAGGGGAGCTTGACGCTTGCCAGGAATGTTTCATAATTCCCAATAAAGACTTTGATAATCCATATTTCCCATAATTTTTTCCAGCTGTAAATCCAAATTGCATTTCACATAATAGAAATTTTATGTATATTTATAGATATTAAATATAAAGAAAAGTATTTTATATATTTAATAAATATATAAATAGTGTTTTTAAGACATAAGCAAATATAAAGCATCGTTGTGTCCTTACGGAAAAGAATGTGGACATCCTGCTAGAATACAACCCCGTACCAGAAGGAGGTAGTTAGTCAAGCCTCTCGTGGGATAGCAGGCGTGCGGCGAGTTTGTAAACCGAATGGTATCCGTTCACGATGAGGCGAGCCGTCTCCCCCCGCTTCACCTGCCACCAGGCCCGCTGTGAACCCTCCTTCGGGTCCCGAACCGCCTCCCCCGGGCCTCCCGAAACCCTACTTTGAGTCCCGGACCATCACCCCCCGGCCTCCCATCCCAGCATCCCGGACCGTCTCTGCCTTGCTCCTGGTCTATCAGTCCGTGAACGGATACCCGAACCGGCCACTCCGCCGGGGGAGCCGCGGCCGTACCCTCCTGACATGGAGCATTCGGCATCGCGGGGGGAGGCTCTGGGTTTTCGCGGCGGAATCAATTGTTTCTGCTTTCGCGGTGCCGGCAAGGCGGCGTATAGCCTCCGGGCCGCGCCAGTGAAAGGGTACCGAGAAATAGGGTACAATACACAAAAGAACGGACACTCCCGTCTCCAAGCGGGCCCTCAACCGCCTTCCGCCTTCCTTTTGTCGGCCCCCGCCTTAGGATTTCCGCCATCCCGCGCCTCAGGGCGGGCCATGGCGCGCCGTTCCCGTCCGCCGTCCGAATGGCGAAATGAAAAAGGACGTTGCCGCATGCCTCCGAGCGACCAGACGCGCCTTGCCCCCGCCCTCCGTCCCGGGCCCCTTCCGGGCCGCCTTGCCCCCGCCCTCCGTCCCGGGCCCCTTCCGGGCCGCCTTGCCCCCGCCCTCCGTCCCGGGC
>JAIRZX010000285.1 GCA_031267005.1 Deltaproteobacteria bacterium | reverse complement strand
AGGCATCTCACCCTACTGTTCAATCTCAGAAGTTCGCCTCAATCGCAGAAGTTCGCCAGTTTATTCCGGAGCTGGGGTTCTCTTCACCTTCATGGCACTCCGGACGTACTCCTCGGGTTTGCCGTCGTGGTTCTTCACGGAGGCGTCCAAAGCGAGAGCCAGCCCACCGGTGGACTGGAAGTACCATCCCTGCGGCACCGTTCCGGGGAGCTTGCCGATGAACGCCCAGCACATGTTGAGCCGGTCGGGGGAGGCGGGAGCGCGGCGTAGGCGGTTCTTTTGCCGCCGCCTCCCCCGGGCCGCAAGCCGGGCAGTTGCCCTGCCCCGGCATCGGTTGACGTGCGCGGCGCGGCCTGTTAGCATGTGCCAGACTGTCTCGGCTATCTATGCCGCGTGGGAGGCAAGGACAATGGACGGAAACGGCGACGAGAAGAATGGAGGCCATAAGCCCAGGCCGGTACTGACGGACACGGCCGTCTTCAGTCAGTTTGCCACGAAAAACGCCGTGATCGTGGACAAGACGGAGATGATCCGCAGGCTCCTGGACGACCCGGACCGTATGTACTTCCTCGCGAGGCCCAGGAGGTTCGGCAAGACCCTACTGCTTGACACTATCCAGAACATATTCGAGGGAAGGAGGGAGCTTTTCAGGGACATGGAAATCGGCAGGGACGGCTCAGATTACCGCTGGGAGACTTGTCCGGTCATCAGGCTCTCGTTTGGCGGCGTCCCGCTGGAGCCGTCCCAGTTCGAGGCCAAAATGCTTGACAAGCTAAACAAAGAGGCCAAGTTTCATGGTCTATCTGTTGAGCCGGCCAGAACTGTCACGGACATAGACAATATTATCATTGACTTGTCTACCCGCCAACAACGTTGCCAGACTGACGGGAGTGCAAGTTATGAAAGAGACCCCATGAACGTAGTTCTTCTTGTCGACGAATACGACTTCCCCCTCCTTGGCAACATTAACGATGATAAATCAACGGAAGCGATACGTAAAATTCTTTATCAGTTCTACAGCGCCGTAAAAGATTGTGAAAGCAAGTTGCGATTCACATTAATTACTGGCATCTCAAAATTCAAGCAACTATCGCTTTTTTCCGGCATGAACAACATAGTGGACCTTTCACTAAATACTAATTATTCTGGCATTTGCGGTTTTACAAAAGACGAGATTATTTGTAATTTTTCTCCCCACATAACGGAAGCACTTTCGTATCTTATTGATACTGGTTATTTTGAACAGGGTACTACATTTAATAATTTTATGGATGAACTTGAGTCTTGGTATGATGGCTATACATGGGATTCAAAATTAAAAATATTCAATCCTTATTCAATTTCAAAATGTTTAAAATACTTTGACTTTGACAATCATTGGTACGAATCTGGATCTTCTCTTGTCACACACACGTTCAGGAGCATATCCAATACGGTAACTGACATCTTTTCCGGGAATCTTAGCATCGACAACTTCGACCCTGTCAAGTCGTTAAATGATATTAACCCGGCATCGTTCCTGTTTCACACAGGTTATCTCACCATAGATAAAATAGTTAACAAAAAAATGAATAAAAAAAAGTACACGTTAAAATATCCCAACAACGAGATAGCCTACGCAATTGCACATGATTTCATCGAAATGGATTCACCTTTCCCAGGCTTCAAGGGATCCATTAGTGAAAAATATGGTAATTTTACTGACGCGTTCGAAGCTTCAGATGAAGAAGAATGTTCAAGAATATTTTCATCTTTTCTTGGTGAATCAGCACAGACACTGAAGATACAGAACGAATGTACCTACCAGACGTTGCTTTTTTTCCTGCTGAAGGTTAAAGGAGACTACTCGAAACTGGAACAACATTCCGGGGACGGGAGACCGGATCTTATCTATAATTCTCCGTCTGGTTTCGTTGTTGTCGTGGAAATCAAGCACGACAGACAGAAACGAGACGAAAAAGTGGTCAAGTTGGAAAATGAGCCGGCATCCGGTGCCACGATGCCCATGTTCCCAGATCCACCAGATTACGTGAAGAAAAGTCTGAAAGACGGCATTGCCTCTGCTGCTAGCCAGATAATGACAAAGAGATACCTAATACCATTCTACAAAAAGGCTAATGAGGTTCGCGCATGCGCCGTAGCCATTTTCGGATGGACACACTGCAGGTTTAGATTTTTCAATGTAGACTGTAATTCCATAACAATTATGGAACCAAGGCCTCACAACCTAGCGGAAGAGGGAAAGACGGAGCCAGACTCACCGGATTCCAGGGCCCCTTCTGCGCAGGAATAAGCCAGGACATATCAACGGATTTTCGGCAAGGATTCCCATCCTCTACTCGGAGGAGGGCGGACATGCCCGAGGCCCGAGGGTCAGCGCATCCTGGGCCCCTGCTCTCCTCGTGGGCTCCGGCGGCATCGGGCTGTCTGTTTCGGGCGGGGCTGCAGGCATCTGCCGTTTATGCCGCTGGAGCGGTCCAGGACGCGTCCCGGTCCGGGGCTTCCGGGCCTGCGCCGGTCGGGGAACCTGACTCCGGTCGCAGTATCTGTTCATGGGAAGAGAGGCAAGGTGCCTGGTGGAAACAGTCCGGAAGGCCGGGCGATGCGGAAAGAGAACAGCCGTGAGGCAGGGGAGGAGGCGGTCCGGGCCCAAAAGAGGGTGGTAGCGGGGAAGCCGAGGCGGTCAGATAGCCGAAGGCGGGACACGGGAGGACATGGAGGGAGTTGCCCGCTTTCTCATGAACGGATACTGGACGGATTCTGGACTGATACTAACATTAGTATCCGTTTACGGGCTCAGAGGGTGGGGCGGACCTGTGGCAGGCTGGAGTCGAGCTTTGGTCAGGCGATAGCGGGGTTCGAGAGTTAAGTTAAGGGCGGACCGGGGGCAGAGTGAGGCTTTCTTGCGGCAGACGGGTTGTGGTCCTTGAGCAGGGGGAGGCGGTCATGGGTAAGGCAGTAGGCGGCCATGGGTTATAAGGGAAGTAGACCGAGATCAGAGGGGTATGCGGTCTTCTTCCCCGTGAACGGATACCATAGCTACCGAGTCGGCCTATGTTGCTGGCCTTCCACTCTCAAGGCGCGGGCTTTCAGATCCCTGCCTTGGGACAGAGGCGAGGCTGAGGCTCTAAAAAGGGCGCGCCGCCTTACGCCGGGCTCCCGCGTCAAGCGGCAGGTCAGCCTTAAGGGATTTTCGCGGGAAAGCATGCGCTGGGACAGCTTAGCGGCCAGGTTTTTCGCAACGGAATCATTTTCCCGGTTCTTCCCGGAAAAGTTCGCCCCTGAAAGCCGAATGCGGCTCCAATCGCCGATCCAAGCGCCGAACACTTTGGCAACGGGAGGCCTGGCCCGGGATGTCCCTCGCGGTCCATGGCGGCCCCCTCACGGCTACGGACTGCCCCGGCGGGCTCAGGTCCTCAGGCCTTCACGCACGGGAGCCCCCTCCAGTCCGTGGTCGACACGGGGGAGAGCCTCCGGCGGCGCATGGCCCAGGAGGGATCGGCCCCCCCCTTCGGAAAGCAGGCGTATGGAGCCTTTGCCGTGCTTGGCGTTTATGGCGTCCTGGGCCCGCATGAGCCCTTCGGAGCGCGGGTCCGGTTCTTCGTGGAAGGGGCCGCCCGGGCCCGCGTCCGCCTCCTCGCGGGACACCATCTCGTAGAGGATCACCCCGCACTTGGCGTAGCGGGGCTCGGGCCAGAAGCAAGCCCTGAGCGCCTCCGCGGCCGCTGCGGCGAGTTCCGTGTTGGACGCGGCGGGAGGGGCCAGAGTTGCGGAAGCCCCCGTGTCGAAGGGGGGGCGCCGGCATGGTAGCCGGTTTCCAGGAACACCGAGATCCCGCCGGCCGGAGCCCTTCGCGCCGGAGGCGGGCGGCAGCGGACGCGTGCCACGCCAAGGCCTCCCTCAGGTCGGCCAAGGTATTCGCCTTGGCCTCGATGCTCCTGCTGGAGATCATGGTCCTGCGGGGCTACGGCTCCAAATCCTGGGTCACGCACTGCGTCCCGCGCAGCTCCATGACCGTCCTCTGCCCGGCGACGGTCAGTAGCTTCCTTGCGTCCGCCGGATCCACGTCTCGGAGCCTGCGCGGGTTGTCCACTCCCCTGGCCCTCAGCTTCGCGCCGCCGCGGCGGCCCACCCCCCCCAGACGTCCTCCGGGGCGGTGGCCTCCAGGCATTCTTCGTGGCGGGCGGACCCGAGCTCGAGATGGGGAACGCGGATTATCTTCTTCGCACAGATTATCTTCTTCGTCTTCGTCCAGTTGATCGGCACGACAGGTTTCGGGAACTACCGGCTGCCGGCAAACCCGGTTTCAGGGACGCCCGGAAGCGGGGACGTCCTCCTTCCGGAGCGGCGGTTGCAGACTTGCCCGGCTTCCGTTGCTGTCAATTTGTGGTATGCCAGTTAATAGAAACGCGCAACTTATGGCGTGTCAGGCTTTCATGGCGTGTCAGGCTTTCAGGACCAGCAGCTTCCGGTGCGCCGGGATGGAGCGCGGCTTGTCGTGCGCCCGCTGAACGCCCGGGTTCAGGTGCGCTTATTCCGGTCCGTGACGCGGCGGAGCTGATTTGCCTTAATTCGCGCGAGGCTCCCGCCGGTTTCCGGCGTGCAACGCCCCGATGGCGAGGCTTGCGAGATAGGCGTTCCGGTCCGCGCGGCACCTCGTTCCGTATCGCTCAACGATCCATGAGGCGCATCGTTCCGTGAGGCTCCGCGTTCCGGCGGAGGGGTGACCGGCTCAGTTCAGCTTGGAGACGTAAGGGCCCTTGGCCCCGGCCGCCACGAGTTTAGACTGCGCGTCCTCGGCCTCCTTGGAACTCTGGTAGCGGCCCACCCTGGTGGGGAAGCGGCCCTTGCCGGTGGCGTAGTAGTAGGCGTCGAAGCCCTGCTTGCGGTAGCGCTCCGCGACGGCCCTGGCCTCCTTCTCGGACGTGGGGGAGGCTATCTGGCCGGTGTACTGGCCCGTGCCTGCGGGGGCGGAGGGCCAGTAGACGGTTTCGTCCTGGGGCGCGGCCGACGGGGCCGGAGTGGGCGCCTGGCCCCGGCGGGCCTGGAGGGCAGCCACGGGGTCGGGGTCGGCTGCGGCGGGCTTAGCGGCGGCGGGGGCGGCGGGCTTAGCGGCGGCGGGGGCGGCGGGCTTAGCGGC
>JAIRZX010000736.1 GCA_031267005.1 Deltaproteobacteria bacterium | reverse complement strand
GGTTCCGGGGGCCGGCGACCCCGACGGCGGAATCGAGCTTCACGTGGTGCCGGACAACTGCCGCATCCACTACAAGCGCGACGAGTGGCTCGCCGCCCGCGGCAACGTCGTCTTCCGTTACACCCCGACCTCCGCGAGCCGGCTCAACATGGCAGAAATAATGTTCGGCAGGCTCACGCGGAGGGCGCTGAGGAGAGGAAATTTTAAATCCGTTCAGGACATGGCGGACGCCATCAACGCTTTCATGGAGGTTAACAACGAGGACCGTATACCGTACCGCTGGAAGAAGCTCAAGGTGAAGGGGGCCCAGCTCCAGGATAGCCCCACGAACTTTTGCGATTAGACACTAGCAATAAAGGTTTCCGCAGGAGCCTTAAGTTGCTGAAATCATTACCTTTATTGAATATCACGGCGGATTTATGCCACTTTTCGGCTAACACGTTCATAATAGGTGCTTTATCGGATCAAATGTTGCCACCCCCCCCCCTACGGGGGGGCGGGGCCCGCCTAAAGCGGCGGGGACCCCTTCCGCGCTGAGCGCTCCCTCCCCACCCCCGCCTCCCGCAGGTTGGGGGGCGCGCGCGAAGCCGGGGGGCAGATGATGCCCCTCTACGTCCCATGGACGCTTCCCGCTACCAGGTGGAGAGTTTCGCTCCGCACCCCGATCGATCCGCCCCACCCCTTTTCGGACGTCTGGGGCTTGTCTGGGCAACCGGACTGGCCCCCGCCACACGCCAGGGCGCAGGCGGCTGTCGCGGCCTGGACAGGACGGTCTGCCCGGAAGAGGAGCCGCCCCGTCCGGTTTGGGTCCGCCCAGGTCAGAGGAGGACCGTTTGATCCCGATCAAGAACTGTGGTATTCAGACAGGAAGTTATCCCTCTGCGTCTGAACCCTCCCTTGCCCGGACCCTCGGAGCTTCGGAATGCCCCCGCTGAACAAATACCAACGAAACCTCCTGGAAGCCGCCGTGGTCAGGGCGCGCGGCCTTGCCGAGGACGGGGCCGGGGCCGTCCTGGGCTACCTGGGGGTGGCGGAGGCATCGCCCCCGTCATACCTGGACGAGGGACGGCGAAGCCTGCGGGATCGGCTGAGGGTCCACGGTCGGCAGCTCGGAGACAGTGAAAACGACAACGGGACTCAGACGCTGGATATCCTCGTTGAGGAGATCGCCTACGAGCACTGGCACCGGATGCTGTTCGCTAAATATCTCGCGGAAAACAATCTCCTGATGTACACCGGCCAAGGCGGTGCCGTGCCCGTCACCCTGGAGGAGTGCGCTGAGCTGGCCCCGGGCGAGGGGGCGGCTGACGGCTGGGAGCTCGCCGCGAGATGCGCCGCCCGGATGTTGCCTCAGATATTCCGTAGCGGCTCTCCCGTGTTCGCGGTCGTTTTCCCCCCCGAGTACCGCCAGGGTCTTGAAAAGGAGATAGCCGCGCTCCCGCCTGAAATTTACACGGCCCGGGACTCGCGCGGCTGGCTGTACCAGTTCTGGCAGACAAGGCGAAAAGCCGATGTCAACACTTCCGAAGTCAAGATAGGGGCGAGGGAACTCCCGGCGGTCACGCAGCTCTTCACCGAACCGTATATGGTAGCATTCCTTCTGGACAACTCCCTCGGCGCGTGGTGGGCCTCGCGGAGGCTGACCGACTCCGATCTGGCCGCCGCCGGTTGCGAGGCGGAGCTGCGGGCCAGGGCGGCGCTTCCCGGCGTCCCGCTGGACTACCTGCGTTTCGTCAGGGACGGGGACGGACCATGGGCGCCGGCCGCAGGGACGTTCGAGGGCTGGCCGGCCAACCTGGCGGACTTCAGGCTGCTCGACCCCTGCTGCGGCTCGGGCCACTTCCTGACTGCGGCCTTCCGCATGCTTGTCCCGATGCGCATGGAAGCCGAAGGGCTGTCCGCCCGCGAGGCCGTGGACGCCGTGCTGCGCGACAACGTTCACGGCCTGGAGCTGGACCGCCGCTGCGTGGAGCTGGCCGCCTTCGCGCTGGCGATGGACGCCTGGACGTATCCGGGAGCCGGGGGGTACCGCGAGCTGCCGGAGCTGAACGTTGCGTGTTCCGGCACCGCCGTGGGTGCCGGGAAGGAGAACTGGACCGCCCTGGCCGCCGGCGCCCCGAAGCTGGAAAACACCCTGGCCGGGCTGTACGACGCGTTCGAGCTTGCCCCCGTACTCGGGAGCCTGATAGACACGGAAGCCAGTGCGGGCGTCAGGGGGCTATACAAAGCCGAATGGGCGGACGTCAAGCCATTGCTTGACAAGGCCCTGTCAGCAGAGACTTCCAGCGAACGCACGGAAACTGCCGTGGCGGCGAAGGGGATAGCCGAGTCGGCAACGCTGCTTGCACGGCGTTATACATTGGTCATTACCAACGTGCCTTACCTGTCGCGGCAAAAGCAGGACGTCACTCTCATGAAGTTTTGCTCCGATCACTATCCGGAAGCAAAAAACGATCTTGCTACTGTGTTTCTCGAGCGGTGCATGAAGCTCTGCGATCCTGGCTGTTCGTCCGGTGTAGTATTGCTTCAGAATTGGCTGTTCCAAAAATCTTACAAGAAATTCCGAGAGAAACTTCTTAAAGATACAGCCTGGCACTTGTTGGTTAGACTTGGAGCCGGTGCCTTCGAGGCGATCGGCGGAGAGGTTGTCAAGGTTGCGCTTCTTTTGGTGAGCGAAAACGTTTTCGATATGAGGTTCATAACTGGACTCAATATTTTACGCGGATTCGATGCTCCCGATGACCGTTCAGCAGTAAGAAAAACTGTCTCGCTAACGGATAGTGTCTTGAAAAGTGCCAATCAGTCTAAGCAACTGGACAACCCGGATGCCGTAGTCAGTCTGACGACTATAGACAATGATTCCCTTCTTGGCATTTATGCCGAATCGCACCAAGGAATAGCTACTGCGGATAACTCGCGGTACGTCATGAAGTTTTGGGAACGCTTGTCCAGCGATGATGGTTGGGAATATTATGCCATGTCGCCGAACACCACTGAGCCTTACAGCGGTCTTCACAGTCTGATTCTCTGGAAAGGCGGACAAGGGGAGCTGGCTAAATCAAAGGCCGCACGCATCTGCGGTAATCCTGCATGGGGAAAACGAGGGGCTGCCGTGGCTGCAGGAAGCAGTCTCCGAACTTCCGTGTATCAGGGCGGACTGTTCGATTGCGGCGTGGCGGCAGTGATCCCGAAAGATCCGTCAGATCTAGGCGCTCTCTTGGCATGCGTGAGGGATCAAAGCTTCCGAGAGTCAGTCAAGATGCTGGACAAATCAGTTCTTATTACCGAAAGCTCGCTTCTTAAAGCCACATTCCACCGCAAGATATGGATTGAAAAAGTTTATACGGACTTGCCTCATGGCGTACCTGCCCCGTATTCCGATGACCCTACCCAGTGGATATTCCATGGCCACCCGTGCGGGTCCGTGATCTGGGACGATGTGACAAAACGCGTGGCGCACGGGCCGTTACGGACCGATGCCAATGTGCTTCAGATTGCCGTAGCCAGGCTCCTCGGCTACCGCTGGCCTTCCGAGATTGATGCGGGGATGGAGCTCTCGGACGAACAGCGCGGATGGGTCAGGCGGTGCGATGACCTGGCACGATTCGTGGACGCTGACGGCATAGTCGCCGTCCCGGCGGTAAAGGGAGAGACGGCGGCGGTCGACAGGATTCTGGACATTCTGACTGCCTCTTACGGCAAGGAATGGTCTAATAAAATCGTGTCTCGGCTTCTCTCGAATTCCGATCATGCCGGAGGCACCCTGGAATCCTGGCTGAGGGACAAGTTCTTCTCGCAGCACTGCAAATTGTTCCAGAACAGGCCTTTCATCTGGCAGATTTGGGACGGTCTTCGGGACGGCTTCTCCGTACTGGTCAACTGCCACAAGCTCGACCGAAAACTTTTAGAAAGTCTCACTTACACTTATCTCGGTGATTGGATCGTCCGCCAGAAGCACGCGTTGAAGGGCGGCTTCACCGGTGCGGTAGGTGCGCAGAAACGT
>JAIRZX010000734.1 GCA_031267005.1 Deltaproteobacteria bacterium | reverse complement strand
CGTCCTGGCGCGGCTGGTCGAGATGCAGTACGAGAGGAACGACTACGACTTCCACAGGGGGGTCTTCCGCGTGAGGGGGGACGCGCTGGACATCTTCCCCGCCTCGGAAGAGGACGAGGCGGTGAGGGTGGAGTTTTTCGGGGACGTCGTGGAGCGGATTCTCCTGACCGACCCGCTGACCGGCAAGATCAAGAAAAGCGTCTCCGAGGTCATGGTATATCCAGGAAGCCACTACGTCTCCACCCGCGAGAACCTGGACCGAGCCATGGGCGACATCGAAATCGAGCTCGCCGCAAGGCTAAAGTCACTCGAGCGCGACGGGAAGCTCCTTGAGGCCCAGCGCCTCGCCCAGCGCACCAACTTCGATCTCGAGATGATGCGCGAGCTCGGCTGGTGCCACGGCATCGAGAACTATTCCCGGCACCTTACCGGGCGCGTGGCCGGCGAGCCGCCGCCCACCCTCATGGACTACTTCCCCAAGGATTTCCTGCTCATGGTGGACGAGAGCCACATAGCCGTCCCCCAGGTCCGGGGCATGTGGCACGGCGACCGCTCGCGCAAGACCACCCTGGTCGACTACGGCTTCCGCCTCCCGTCCGCTTTGGACAACCGCCCGCTCACCTTCGACGAGTTCAACGGGAGGCTGTCGCAGACTGTCTACGTTTCCGCCACTCCGGCCGACTACGAGCTGGAACTCTCGGACGGCCTGGTAGCCGAGCAGGTCATCCGCCCCACCGGCCTGACCGATCCAAAGATGGTCTTCAAGCCAGCCCGGGGGCAGGTGGAGGACCTGCACAGCGAGGTGAACAAGCGAACCGCCAGGGGAGAGCGGACGCTGGTCACTACCCTCACCAAGAGGATGGCCGAGGATCTTACCGGATACCTTGCCGAGCGGGGGGTCAGGGTCCGCTACCTGCATTCCGACATAAAGACCATAGAGCGCGTGGAGATCCTTCGCGACCTGAGGGCGGGGGAGTTCGACGTGCTGGTGGGCATAAACCTCCTCCGCGAGGGGCTCGACCTCCCCGAGGTGTCCTTGGTCGCCATACTTGACGCCGACAAGGAGGGCTTTCTGCGCTCCGCCCGCTCGCTTATCCAGACCTGCGGCCGCGCCGCCCGCAACGCGGGAGGAGAGGTCATCCTCTACGGCGACAAGATGACCCCGGCCATGATCGACGCCAGGGACGAGACCGCCAGGCGCCGCCGGAAACAGGAGGAATACAACGAGGAACACGGCATCACCCCCGAGACCATCCGCAAGAACGTGGACTCGATAGCGCTCTCCGTCTGGGAGCAGGACTACGCGGACATCCCCAAGGCGCCGGAGGCAAAAGGCAAAAAGGTGGCCCTGGACCAGATCCCCAGGACCGTGAGGATGCTCCGCAAGGAGATGACGAAGGCCGCGGACTCCTTGGACTTCGAGAAGGCCGCCCGCATCCGCGACGAGATAAGGGCCCTGGACGCCGCTGCCCTGGCCGTGACCGGCTGAGGGGAAGGTGAGCGCCGAACTGGCGGGGCGGGCGGGCCTGGTCCGGAGCCGTGGGAGCGCCCGGGCAGGGCGGGGGCTGGGGGCGGTTGCCGCAAGCCGGGAGGCTCCGGAGTTTCCCCGGAAAAGGGGGGGGCGGCAACAATGAGAGATATTGCAATCATGGCGCTAAGTTCAATGCGTCGAGCACGGCGGCGCTAGCGGGAAGAAGGCTGGGGCTCGGATTAGCCGGGAAAATACGCCCTGAAACTAATCCGCCGACGCCGGGGTCCGGGCCGTCCGGCAAGATTTCCGTGTCGGCGGGGACGAGATTTGCCGGGACAAACTTGAAAGGCATTGCAGCTCCGGCTCGATCGGCCGGGAAGGGACGGGCCCGGCCGGGCTGGACCATTATGATCTGGAATTACTGTAAAGAGTCGGACAAGGCCGCCGCGCTGGAGATTGCAGCCTCAATAGGCAAACCGCTTCATTACGCCCAGTTCCTCATGGGGCGCGGCTACCGGACGCGGGCCGAGATCAAGGCCTTCGTGGCCCCGGAGCTCGCTAGCCTCCCCCTCCCCGAGAGCATGCCCAACATGGCCAAGGCGGTAGGCGCCTTCATGCGCGCGCGGGAACGCAACGACACCGTGGCCATAGCCGGGGACTTCGACGCCGACGGGCTGACCGCTACGGCCGTCCTGTCCAGGATCCTGCGCTCGCTGGGCTACAAGGTCATCACCAGCATCCCAAACAGGTTCTCTGACGGCTACGGGCTTTCCGTCAAGACCGTGGAGGGCTTGAAGCGCATGGGGGCGGGGCTCCTCGTCACCGTCGACTGCGGGGTCTCCGACGCGGAGGCGGTAGACGCCGCGAACGCCCTGGGCCTCCCGGTCGTCGTGACGGACCACCACCACATACCCCCTGTGCTCCCGTCCGCCGAGGCGGTGGTAAACCCGCATCTGGGCGGCGGATGGGAGCGTTCGCCCATGGCGGGGGTCGGGGTGGCCTTCATGCTGGCCTGGGCGGTCCAAAGGGCCTTGAAATTCAAGGGGATCTGCCCGGCGACGAGCAAGACGCTTTTGGTCGAGCACCTCGCGCTCGTGGCGATAGGCACCATAGCGGACCTGGTACCTCTCACCGGCGTCAACCGGACCTTGGTGCGGCACGGCTTGAGGTGCCTGTCGAAAACAAGCTGGCCCTCGCTCGCGGCGCTCGTCTCGAGCTCGAGGTTGGACGACCCGAACGCGGTGACGGTCCGCGACGTGGGCTTCAGCCTGGCCCCGAAACTTAACGCCGCTGGAAGGCTCGGGAGCGCGGACCCCGCGCTGGAGCTCCTGGTGACCGAGGATCCCCTGAGGGCCAAGATCCTCGCGGAATCGCTCGATTCCATCAACCGTTACCGTTACGAGGGCCAGAAGAAGCTCCAGGCGACGGTCATGGCCAAGCTGGAGGCCGAGGGCGGGGCATGCGGTCGCACGGTGGTTATGGCGGGCGAGGGCTGGCCTCGGGGGCTTCTGGGGCTGGCCGCCTCCCGCGTGGCCGAGGAAGTGCGCAAGCCCACCGTGCTTCTGAGCTTGGAGGGCGATCTGGCCATGGGTTCCGGCCGCTCGGCGCCCGGCTTCAATCTCTTCTCGGCCCTCTCCCGAGCCCGTGAACTCTGCCTGTCCATGGGCGGGCACTCGGAGGCGGCCGGATTGAAGCTCAAGCGCGAGAAGCTCCAGGCCTTCAAAGAGGCCTTCGAGGAGGCCGCCGCCCTCCAGCCGGAGCCCCCCGGGGAGGACGAGCTTAAGATAGACTTGGAGTGCGCCTTGGACGATCTCCAGCCGCTGAGGAAACTAGTCCGCGAGCTGGAGCCCTTCGGCCAGGGGCATCCGGCGCCGGTGGCGGTCGTCCGCAACGTCAGCGTGACGGACGCGGGGCCCGCCCGCTCCAACGGGGACAAGCACCTGGCCTTCCGCGTGACCGACGGCCTCCAGAGCTACAGCGTCATGGGTTTCAACATGGCCCCGCGCCTCTCCGAGGTGGCTCCGGCCATGGACTTGGCGCTGGTCTACACCGGCACCAACTGGGGCCACAGGGATCCCGGCTGGACCCTTCTGGATCTGAAGCGGCCCGGCGAGTCCCCGTGCCCCTGGGGCGATTCGTGGCGGGCCGGGGAGAACCTCCGGCCTGCCGCCCTGGAACTCCGAGACGGCGCGTTCGCTCCCGTAACCCCTGAAGGCGCCGCTGCGGTCCGCGAGCGCGCTGGCGTTGCGGAGGGCTTCGACGGCGCGGGCGCTGCGGCGGACGCGGCTGACGGATCCCGTCCCGGCGCGGTTGGAGGGGGAGGGCGATGACCGCTGAAGCCGGAGCGGCGGATCCCGTCGGCCTCGCCGAGGCCGTTTTCCTGGGCGGCCGCACCCAGGACGCCGTGTCCCTGCTCTTCCAGGCGCTCAACCGGGACCCGCGAAACGGCGGGGCGCACTCGGCGCTCGGGGTGATGCTCCACTCGCTGGGCCAGCCGGAGAGCGCCAAACGGTGCTTCGAGGCGGCCCTGGAGTGCCGGGAGGACGACGCGGACTCCCGCAGGAACCTCGCCCTCGCGCACCTGAGCCTGAAAGAGTACCCTTCCGCCCGTGACCAGCTGGAAAGGCTTTTAGTCAAGTACCCCAACGAGCCCCGCTACTGGGCGGCGCTCTCGGCGGTCGAGGACGCCATCGAGATGGGCGCCCCCGGCTCCCCGTCCCGCCGCTCGGTATTCCTGAGGCCCGGCGGCGGCGAGACCCTGCCGGGCCACGGCGGCTCCCCTGACGAAGGCCCTCTCGATCCAGACCGCATCATGCAGGAGGACATGATCCGTCGCTGCACCGACCGGGACAGGAAGACCGTGTCGGTTTTCCTCACCGTGGCCTCGGGCCACGAGATCGACGTCCTCGCGGGGGGGCTGGCCGCTTATTTCGATCTCCGCCGCGTCATGAGCTTCAAGTACGACGTCTACAGGGAGGCGGCGCTGGACTCCGACATCGTCTGGATCGAGGGGCTCGCGGACGGGAACGTGTACTTCTTGAAGGAGCGCGAGCTTTTGGCCGGAAAGAAGGTGGCCTTGAGGCTCTCGAGGGAGGACATCCTGGCCGGGGCCGCCCGCAAGGTCTCCTTCGCCCGGGCGGACGCCATCTTCTTCGAGAGCTTTTGCCTGCGGGACCTTTTTCTGGCCGGGAACCCCGAAGTAACAAACGTTGCCTCCCTCTGCGTGATCCAGAAGGCCTTAGACACCAAGAATTACTCCTACATCCCCCGCCACGGCGACAGGAGGGTGGCCGCAGTTATCCCCGAGCGCTTCGAATCGTCCGAGTTCCTGATGCTGATGGAAGCCTTCCTGGCCTTAAAGGCCGTCCGGCCCGAGTCCGAGCTGCACCTGAGCGTGGGCTTGAGGAACATGCAACACGAACTCTCCCTCCAGCAGTTCATAAACGAGAACGGGTGCGGCTACGGCGTCTTCTTCCACGGCCACGGCGAAGGGCTCAAGGCTTTTTTGAACTCCTGCCATTACTACCTCTCGGCGGAGTCCTACGCCGGGGGCGCCGGCGGGCTGGAGGCGCTCATGCTGGGACTGAAGCCCATGATCCGCTCGAGCCCCGGGGCTGCCGAACTCTATCCCGATAGCTGCCTGTGGCGCAACCTGGGCGAGCTGGCGTCCCTGTACGACAACCCGCCCGACACCGTGAAGATCTCAAGCGTTTTGAAGGACATCCACCGCCCGTCGGCGGTGGCGCCCCAGTACGTCCGGAGCTTCATCGCCATGGATTGGTTTCAGCAGTGACGGCCCTTCCCGTAAGGCCGGGAGGCGCGGCCGCCTCTTTAGGGGGAGGGACGCGGGGGTCAGGCTCAGGGGTTGACCCTGCGGAGGCCCCGCCCGGGGCCCTGCCCCCGTCTTTCGGCGAGGACGGCTCCGTTTTCCCCCTGGCCGCGCTGGTCGGGCAGGGCCGGATGGCCGAGGCGCTCCTCTTGCTGGCGGTGGACCCGTCCATAGGCGGGGTGCTCCTGGTGGGCGAGAAGGGCACCGCCAAATCCACCGCGGCCCGGGCGCTGGCCGAGCTTTTGCCTCCGTTCTACGCCTATCCCTGCCCTTACAGCTGCAGGCCCGGGGATTCCGGCGCCCTGTGCCGGGAGTGCCGCGACGGCCAGCCGGGAGCCCCGGCGCTGAAGCGTCCCCCGTTCCGCACGGTTCCCCTGGGGGTGACCGAGGAAAGGCTCCTGGGCGGGCTGGACTTCGAAAAGACCTTGAAGGACGGGAGGCCCGCCCTCCGCCCCGGCATCCTGGGGGAGGCCAACAACGGG
>JAIRZX010000662.1 GCA_031267005.1 Deltaproteobacteria bacterium | reverse complement strand
GGATTGCCGAAACTATTTTTGAACTGTACTTTATAGTTATCTCGGCACTCATGCATGCAACAAGAGACGAAGCGTACGCAACTAAATCTTAAGCCGCGTTCGAGACGTCATACCCGTCGTTCGGCTCCACCGATCTCCATTTTTCAGCTTGCCATTCTTAACCTTCAAACTGTTGTAAATCATCGAAACCGACATGAACCGTTGCGAATGGAATTGTTTTTTATTTTTTAATGTCACACCGAAGCCCCCTGACATGGCACTCCGCTGACAGGAAACTTCTCACACAGTAAACTTCTCACACAGTAAACCAGATCTCACTGAACCCGCCGCCTAAATATGCTTGGGTAAAGGAGGTTGGGGATAAAGGCATACTGGCAAGCGCCTGGGAGATTAGTCTCGGAATGTCCCTTGGTTAAACACGGTCGAAGGAGAGCGGGACCTGGACCGGGAGTGAGGGAGTGAGGGAGTGAGTGAGTGAGGGAGTGAGGGAGTGAGGGAGTGAGGGAGTGAGGGAGGACGTGCATTCCTTGAAACAGACGGCGCTGTCCCGCAATCGGGCGGCGCTGTTCTGCGGCAGGGGCAATCAGGGAAACATGGAAAATCGATCATTTCGCGGCCAAGCGAAAGCTCCTTGCGAAGTCAAAACCACAACGTATGCAAAGGGAACAGCGCGACAGCGCGACTCGTGGCAACGTGCCGCGGCTGGACGGCTTGCAGGCTGTCCGGGCCCGTTCCGCAGGTGTTTCCCTGCCTTTGCTTTAATAATTTAAAACTGTCCGATCACGGTTGATTAACGAAATAATTTTTACGGAAATGAAATTTATAAAACCTATGCCAACAAATCCAAATTCAAGCCCGATTGGAAACGACAGGGGTTCACGTTTGACATTGCCGTTTAGCCGTGATATTATCGAATAAGATCATAAATTCCGAGATTGTCTGCTTCCTGGGCCATTTCCGTGACGGAACCGCGCGGGCTGGCGGCCAGTCAGTTTCAGGTATCCCCGGGGCCGCAGTCACCATCGCGTAAGTCAAGTCCTGACAACCTCCCGGCAATTTCGCAAGCCTTTCGGCATACGCCAGTTAGGCCAACCTCCGGCTTGCGCCCGTAAGGCCGACTTTTATGGAACAGCGCGTGACAGCCCAAGAACACTGGAACCTATTGTATTTCATGATGCCGGAGACTTCGCTTGAAATGAGGAAGGCGGAGGCCGAAGGCGGCAGGGACGGCATCAGGAAGCTTGCGGACCGCTGCCTGGAAGCGCTCGATACCGGCTCGTACGGGCCCGACGGGTTGGGCCGGTGGACGATCCGGGCCGACTGGCTGGGGATGTGGCATTACAAAGAGCGGGACTACCGAGGCGCCTCCCGGCTATGGTCAAGCGCTCTGGAGCGCGTTGAGCGCCAAGACGCCGCGCCCGGCCCCGTGCCTCCAGACGGGCGGACGTCGGATAACGAGTTCCGGACCCTCCTCCGCCTGAACTGCCTGGGCTGCGCCCGGTTCCGGGCGGGGGAGCGCTCCCTTGCGGCCGGGCTGTTCCGCCGCGTCTCGGAAATCCGGAGCCGCGGGTCCGCGCCGGGAGCGGCAAGAGGGGCCGTCGGGGAAGTCTCGCTTTTCGCCGAAAACAACTTGGGATGCGCTTTGGCCGCCACGGGCGACCCGGAGGGGGCGGCCGAAATCTTCAGAAGGCTAGGGAAAACCTGGGCCCGGAAAGGCGAGACCTGCAGGCTCTACGCGGCCGCGGCTAAAGCCAACCTCGCGGCGGCGCTCGCCCTCGCCGAGGAGTGCAAAGATCTGGACGGGCCCGACGGCGAGCCGGGCAGGAAACTCTCGCCCGCCTGGCCTTCGGGGCCTGAATTCACCAGCGGGGCGATTGGCGCCGCTGATGGGGAACGGGTAAAGAAGGCCACCTTCGCCACATCCGCAGACTTAACGGAAACGCTGGCCCGTTTGGAAAAAGACAGGGAGGCGGCGATCGAGCTGTCGACATGCCTGCACCGGGCCCAGACGTTCCTCAACGACGGGAACTACAAGGGCGCCCTCTCGATCGCCGAAAGAGTCCTTCCGGAGATAAAGTCGCGCCTGGGAGAGGGCCGCCCGCTGGCGTACAGAGCGACGCGGACCCTGGCCTCAGCCCTCCAGGGCCTCGGCAGGCTCGGAGAGGCTTTGGGGCTCTACGCGGAAGCGGCCGACGGGCTGGAGAAGGCCTACGGGCCTGGGCACCCGGAAACCTCGATCGCCCTGCACAGCCTCGCGACGCTTACGTACTTCACGGGGGACTTCCGGGCGGCCCTTAAGATTTCCGCACGGATGCATCCCCTGGTCTCCAGGGCCCTGGGCGGGGGAACCACGCTTGCCTTGGCCTTCGCTTCCGTCCGGGCGCGGTCGCTAATCGGGCTCAGGCGGTCGGGAGAAGCAGAACGCGTCCTGGCACGGGCCTTAAAAACCGCGGACAGGGCCGGCGCGGAAGAGGACGGCGGCCTCCGAGCCGCTTTGCTGAGCTTGATGGAGGAGGAACTGGCCTCCGTGAGGAGCAGCCCCGACGCGTTGTTCATCTCGCCCGGAAACTTCCCCGGAGGCCAGCTGGCGCATGTCTTAAGCGAGGCTGTCCATCACGGCAACAAGGGCAACTGGGCGAAAGCGCGGGATTCGTACCGGCAGGCGTTGTCCGTTGCCAAGAAGGCGGGCATCCCCGAGTGCCCGTACGGGCTGGACGCCTTGAACGGCCTGGGCCGTTCGCTTTTGAACACCGGCGACCCCCAAGGCGGGAAGGATGCGCTGGCGCGCGAGTTGGCGGCGAGGGAGAGGACTGTCGGCCCGCACGACTGCAAAACGCTCGCGTCCGCGGACATCCTGGGGATCGCCTTGCGCGTCAACCGGGACAGCGCCGGGGCCATAGCCATGCACAGGCGCGCCCTTGACGGCTACACGCGGAAGCTGGGCCCGGGATCCCTCGAGGCCATAGCGGCCATGGACCGCCTCGGCGAAGCCTTTTTCGCCGCCGGAGACATTCAGGCGGCCGCAAAAACGCACGCGGAGGCGCTGGAGCGCGCGGAAGAGTCCATGAACGGCGGCAAGTTCGAAGCCCTGTCAGCCGCGGAAAACCTCGGGCTCGACTTGGAGGCCATGATGGACTTCGATGGGGCCCGGCTTATGTTCGAGCTCGCGGCGGCGGGCTTCGACAAGCTGGGCGGGCCCGGCAGATGCCGCGCCGCGTGCTCCAGGTCGAGCCTGAGCCGCGTCCTCGCCGCCATGGGGGACCCCGCCGGCGCAACGGGCGGGGACGCCATGGCGTCGCTGAAGCGGGGGGCGCTTCTTTTCCAGGAAAAGAAGTTCGCGGCGTCCGCCAAGGAGTTCGGGTTGTCGCTCGCGGCGGCCGAAGGCACGGAGGGCGACTCCGGCGCAATCGTCATGCGCGCCCTTCGCGGCCTCGGAATGGCCTTGGCCGCGACGGGCAATCACGCGAAAGCCGCGGAGTACCTGGGACGGGCGCTCCCCCTTTACGAAAGGTCGCAGGGGCCGGAGGCAGACGCCTCCACGGCCGTGGCCGTTGAACTTGCGGCAACCATGGCAGAGATTGGGGACTACGAGTCCGCGAGAAGGCTTTACGACGCGACGCTCCCGCGCCTGAAGAATTCCCTGGGCCCAGAAGAGCCCAACACGCTCGCGGTCATGAACAACCTGGCCGTCTGCGCCGCCAAGACCGGAGACCTCCTTCGGGCCCGGGCCCTTTTGGAGGCCTCGCTGGAGATCCACAAGAGGGCCTTCGGGCCGGTCCACCCGCTCACCGTACAGTGCCGGGGCTCCCTCCACACGATAGTCAGAGCCATGGCCGCTCCGAACGGCGCGGCGGATATACAGCTCTCGTTCGGCCGCCCGGGCCGCCCGCCCGGGAGCCGGCCCGCGCCAAAACTGAACAAGTCCAAGAAGGCGAAGGCGGCCAAAAACCCGAAGAAGAAGGCGAACGGCTCGAAGGGTCCCGGCGGGCCGGGAAGGCCGGGAGGCGAACGGTGACGGGCGGGCGCGCCTGATAAGGGCCAGGTCCCCCGGAAGCTGCGGCGCGGCTCCGACGTGCGCGGAGGGGGATGGACTGGGAGCCCTTCGCCCCGCCGGCCGCCTGCTGCCCGGCAGACCGGGCCTCCGGGCGCGGCGGGCGGGCTTTGCCGCGCGGGGCTTTCCGGTTGTCGCGCTGGACCGGGCGATCCGGGGTTCCTGCTTCAAACGATCCGGCTTCGGCCCCGCCGTAACTCCCCGGCGGCCGACGCGACTGCCGCTCCCGTCCCCCCG
>JAIRZX010000638.1 GCA_031267005.1 Deltaproteobacteria bacterium | reverse complement strand
CCACGCGGACGTGGTGACGGAGAGCTACGTTGCCGGGGCGGCCCACGTCTCCCTCATGGGCTCCTGGGTGGCGGAGCACAGCTACCAGGCGGCCGACATGGCCATCGCGGCGGGGGCCCATCCCGCGTCGGCCGGGGACGGGCCTCCCCAGTGGTCCGTCTTCGCTGGAATGGACGGCTCCCGTTACACCGTAAGGGAAGGCGCGAACGTGGACATCCGCGGCGCCCAGGCGGTGCTCGGCGTAGCCAGGAAGATCAGGCTGACTCCGGGGGAGTTCCTGTTAGGCGCCTTCGTGGAGGCCGGGTCCTTCGACTACAAGGTGGCCAGCCGCCTCGTCCGGGGCGGGGAGGCCGCTGGCGGGAACGGGAAATCGAAGTCCATAGGCGGGGGAATCATGGCCCGCATGCAGTGGGACGGGGGATTCCGCCTGGAGGCCTCCGTGAGGGCCGGGAGGCTCTCGAACCGCTTCTCCTTCACCGATCTCCCTTCCGGCCAGGGGCTCCACGGGCACTACACGCTCAATACCGGCTACCTGGGTGCGACGCTGGGGGCCGGCTACACGTTCAAGGTGTCCGAGCGCTCGGCCCTGGATCTGGTGCTCAGGGGCTATTGGACCAGGATCGACGGGAGTTCCGTTTTGGTCGGCCAGGACCACACGGTGGACTTCGGGACCTCGGACTCCTTCCATGTCCGGGGGGGCGTCAGGTACAGCTTCGACGCGGGCCCGAGGGCCCGGCTCTTCCTGGGTGCCTACTACGACAGGGAGTTCAGCCACGGCGCGGAAGCGAGGTCGTCCGGGGTGGACATGGAACAGGAGGACATGAAAGGCTCGACCGGCATATTCGAGGCTGGCGCCATCCTCCGCCCCTCCGCCGCTAACCCCGGCTTTTCCGTGGCTTTCGGAGTCCAGGGTTACGTTGGCAGGATCCGCGGCTTCTCCGGAGGCTTCCGGGTGGGCTGGGAGTTCTAGCCCGCCGGCTAAAGGAGCGCGAGGCCCGCGGCGGGCCTCGCGCTCGCCCGGTTCCCGCGCCCCGGCGCAGGTTCGGGCCGCCCCTCCGCCCGAAGAGCGTTTCGGGGGAAGCCAGGCCGGGGCGAGTCTGCGGCCGCCCGCCCGGAAACCGTCTAACGGGGCGGCCAGCCGGAGGCAGTAGCCTCTGCCACTGCCACTGCCACTGCCTCTGCCGCTGACGTTGCCACTGCCGTTGCCACCGCCGCAGTCGGCCTCCCGGCCTCCGAAATCGCCGACTGCCGCGCGGCTCCCGCCGGGGAGGGGGGGGACGCGGGGCCCCGCAGGGAAGAAGGGGGAGAGGGTCACCTCCCGGAAGCGGGGGGCGCGGGGCCCCGGCGCAAGGAATCCCCCGGTCGCCAAGCCGTCCCAAGCGCGGAGGCCCTGGCCGTCTTCATCGGTGCGCATGAAGCCCCTGCCGTCCCTCGTTCCTCCGAGCGGCGTCAGTGTGCCGCATGAGGGCGGCGTCAGTGTGCCGCATGAGGGCGGCGCCAGGGAACCGCATGCTCGAAGCCTGGTGCCGTTCCGGTTATCGCCCCATGGCGGGGCTTTGGGCGCGGGAGGCAGGCGCTCCGGCTTCTGCCGTCCGGAGGCGTTCACCGGCGGGGCCCCGGGCCCCGGACGGGCCATTGCCCGTCCTTTCGGGCTTCTCGCTGGCTTCTCCGGGGCTGGCCGCGCCTTGTCGGCGGCGGGGCTTGGGGACGCGAGTTACAGTCCGTGAGTCTCGCGGCCGCCTACGGACGCTGGTTCGTCCGCGGGCGTGCCGGGGGTGCCCCGGCGTCTCGCCCGTCCCCCTCTCCCTCTTCCTGTTTGCCCTCTCCGCCCTCCGCGCCGGCCGTTCCCGCCCATTTCCGGCCGGGGGCGTCCCCGGTCTGGGCAGTCACGGCAGCGGCTGCGGCCTTCTCGCGCTCCGCGAGGGCCATGAGATTTTCCGCTTCCTTCGACCTCCGCAGTGCACTGGACCATTCATCCGTTAGGCGCGTTGCGGCCCTGCCCATTAACCTGCCGGCCCTCTCCAGGACTGCGGCGGCCCCGGCGTGGTTGCCGCGGCCGGAGAGCGCCTTCCCCAGCCCCTTAAAGGCGTTCGAAAGCCCTTCCTCCCACTTTTCGTACTCAGTCTCCGGGAGTCCGGGCAGCTTGGATCGGTCGCGGCGCTTAAGGACGGTCCAGTAGTCCTCCCCGGCGTCGTCTTGTGCCCCGGAAGCCAGGAGGGCCCCGGAAAGGTGGCTGAAGAGCGCGAAGGCCAGGCGGTCGCGGTGGCCGCGGGCTTCCGTCGCCCAGGCCAGGGCCGGCTCCAGGAGAAGGAGGGCCGGAGCCACTTCGCCCTCGGCCATGAGCTCGCGGCCCAGGCGCAGGGCGAGCTCGGCCCTGTCGGGGGCGAATTCCTCCCCGGCTTCCGCGAGCGATTCCAGGGCCAGGGCCCAGAAAGGCACAGCGTCCGCGGCCCCTTCCAGGCGCTCCGTAAGATCCCCGGCGCGGGCGAGGGACGTAGCGGTCTCGGGGTGCCGCCAGCCCAGGGGTTCCCTGCGGAAACCGAGGGCGTATTGGTATAGTTTCCGCGCCCAGTCGTAAATACGTACATCGCTCAGGCACTCCGCCTTCTCGGCCAGGAACAGGGCCCAGGCGGCGTCCGATTGAAAGGTGCCGACCAGGCCTTCAAACTCTTCCTCGACGGCCAAGGCCTCCGAGAAGCCCGGGGGCGTATTCGCCTGGCTGGTGGCCCTCGCGAGGGTGAGCCGGGCCCTGACGTGCAATTCCGGGCCGGCGCGGCCGGGCCAGGCGCGGTCCTCCCCCTCACTTACCCCCATCGCCTGCGAGGCCGCCTCGCGGAGCAGCCCTGCCGCCTGGCGTATCTTGCCGGGACCCGGACCCGCGCCGCCGCGGGAGAGGAACCTCCCCGCCCCGAAGATCCCGGCCAGGCGCCGCGCCCAGCGTTCCTTAGCCAGGACGGATTCAGCGTCCGAGGGGCCGACGCAGGCGTCCAGCCCGACGGAGGCCTCCTTGAGGAGCTCCAAGGCCTCCTTCTCCAGCGCCCGGTCGCCCGTGTCGTAGAGGGACTCGCCCAGCTCCGAGCGGGCGGCGAGGGCGCCCCGCGACCCGGGGCCGGGCCCGTCCGGGCCCTCTTCGTCCGCCAGGCGGCGCCTCAGGTAGTCCGGGGTATGCCAGGGAAGGCCCAGCGCGGAAGGCACCCTCGGGTACACGGATTCCGAGAGGGAAGCGGGGAGGCGCGCGCGGGGAGTCCCGTCCGCCGCCTTTTCCGTGGATCCTCCGCCCATCAGGGCCGCCAGGCGGAAAAAATCCCCCAAAAGGCCTGCCCCGGCCTCGGAAAAGTCGTCCGGCTCCGGAAGCGGCGGCAGGGACGCGGGGAAGGCCCATGAATTAAACCTCTCGCGGCTCAGTTTCGCGGTCTCGAACGCGAAGCGGAACTCGGCGTCCGTCGCCGCCTCCAGCTCCTCTCCGAGGCGGCCGTCGGCGCTCGCGGGGGAGCCGCAGGGGCTCGCGGGGGCGTAGTGGGGGCCGGAAGGAGCCGATGCCAGGCGGAGGGAATAGGCCGCTGAGCGCGGCGATGGCAGGTACTGCAGGCAGGCGGAGGCGAGCGCCGAGGCGGAGGCGAGGCGGACGGGCGTTTTGGGCGTACGCTCATTGCCGGGGAGCCCGGCCTCCCCTGCGGAGTCGGAGAGCGCCCGGGCGCAACGGGAAAGGGCGCACCAGTACCGCAGGTCCCCTGGTGGGCTAAACAGGCGCGCTACGGCCCTCACGCGGTCCCAGGCTTCCGCCGCCTCCAGCGTGGCCCCGCGCCGGACGAGCTTATCCGCTGCCCGGAGCGCCTTTTCCAGCGCGGTTGCCCCGGGCGGGAAGCGCCACTTCGGCCATCCCGCCGGGAGCCGGGCCTTCCCGGGCGGCGAGGCGGAGGGGCTGGCCTTACTTCCCTTTGCCGCGGGAGCCTTGGGTGAGCCTTTCCCGGCTTCTTTTTTCACGGCTCCCAGATTCCCGGCTCCGGCTCCCTTCTTCGCGGCCCGTCCTCCTCCATTCGCGTTCGTCCCGCCGCCAGGGTTCTCCGGAGCGGCATGCGCGGTCCCGGCTGCGAAAAGCAGGAGCGCCGTTGCCAAGGCCAGGGCCAGGGCTGGAGGTTGGAGAATGGAAGGGAGATCCGGCGGGAACATGGAAAAGTCCTTCTTACGGCGGGCCGGACGGGGGGCGGGCGTCGTCTCCCGTCCGCTGAAATGCGGGTTGAAACAAAGGAATATGATAAGGCAGGGGAGCGGCTCCGCGCAAGGAGACGCCGGGGGGCCAGCCCATGCAAAACTATGGCCTAGGCGGCTGTCCTACTGAGACGCCGTTCTCACCGCCGCCATTCCGTCGCTCCCCATTTCCATTTGTTGGCGCTTATTGTGCGCATTTCTCTTCTCGTATTCCTCTTCCTCTTCCACCTCTTCCTCTTCCAG
>JAIRZX010000626.1 GCA_031267005.1 Deltaproteobacteria bacterium | reverse complement strand
GGCGGGGGCCGCGGGGGCCGGAACGACGGGGCCGGGGCGGCATCGGCAAAACGCTCATGCCAGGCCTCGGCAACTGGCTGAATCTGAAGATCGCCTTCGGGCTCCGCTTAATGACGCTCGCAGGGGATCGGGCGAAGCGCGTCGCCAACCGGATCGTCGGCAAACGCGGAGGGAGCCCCGGCTGCCCCCGGTGGGCGTCGGGAGCCCCCCCTGCAAGACCCGGGCCTTCGAGGCCCCGGAGGCCTTCGAGCAGGAGGGCGCGAGGCACCGACGCCGGAACTGGGCGGTCAGGCCGCTCGCCCCGGGCGGGACCGGGGACCGCGTCAAGCGGCGCGCGGCTCAGCCGCGCAACGGCCGCGGCCGTCGGCCCTCCCGCACTTCCCTGCGGCACTCGGCCTCGGGGGGCTGGGGCCTCAGGTGCCGCTTGGCCACCGCCTCCCCCGCCACCGCCATGGACGCCGCCCCCCCCGGAACATGTTCCGCCCGGCACATTGCCATTCCTGCTTCGGGGAGGTTAGCCCAACCGGATCGTCCGCCGCGGAGCCCTTTCCGGGAACCGGCGCCGGGGCGGCGCCGGGATGGTGGGCCGGGGGCGCCGAAAGCCACGGGCACCCGGAGGGCGGCGGGGCGGGGGAGCCAGCGAAGCGGCGCAGGGAGTCCGCCAGCCGGCCGCCCGAGGGCGACCGGCTTGCCCGGGGGAGGCAGCGCCGGGCCCTGGCGGCTGACCTTATGCAAGGGCTGTCCCGCCGGATCAAAGCCGACGGGCGCCGCCCAATCCTCTTGCTCAACCTCCCAAGCGCCGTGCGGAGGGCCCCCCGCCCGACCGGGAGCCGCCCGACCCGGCCTGACGGGCAAGCGTCCCTGGCCCTCGCGCTCCTGACCCCTTTCCGGGCCTCACGTCACCGCGCCGCGCCTCCCCCCTCACAGGACGGCTTAAAAACGCCGCCGCGGGAACAACCGGACCCGGCAAGCCCGCCTTCCGGGGAAGGCGGGCCCCGCGCGTGCGCCAGCGCCTCCCCGGACCGCCCGATAAGAGGTCATGAACCGCGCCATGCTCCAAAACCGGCTCTTAAAGATCCCGCTCCCCGGCGTCTGAAGGGCCAGGATTCATGCCGCCCCGCGGAACTGTCCGACACGGTTTTGCTCCCCCCCCGTCTTCCCCCTTCTGAAAAACGATCATTTTTAAATCATAAAATTTCCTTCATGAGATATTAAAATTTTTCATTTTTGCAAAAAATTATGCTAAGAAGTTCCACCTCCCTCCCGCTGAGCGCGGCCGTCTGCCTTATTCTTTTCCAGTCCAGTCCAGTCCAGTCCAGTCAACTCCAGCACACCACTGCACTGCACATCACAGTCCAACACATCCGCAGATTTTATCTTCCGCGCCTCCGCTGCCGGGCGCCCTGCCAGTCCCGGGCTGTCGGCGAGTTTGATCCTCCGCAACCTGACCTTCATTTTCCCGCCCGCGCGGCCGTTCCCGCGCCCCAGGAGGGAAACCCGCAATCCCCCCGGGAAATTGTCATTTCTTTCCGTTTGGGATAGAGTTCATAGTGGCGAACAAGCCGCGCCGCTAAACGCGCCTGGCCGCCTCCGGTACCGGGCGTCCGCCCTCCGGACAGGGCGCGGGGCTTGCGCGAAAGCCGTTTTGGCTGTCTCCGCCGCTCGGGACTGTTCCGGGCTCCGGCGGCCAGCCGAGCATGGAGCAAGCGTAAAAGATGGGCGAAAAAAACCCACAGAAGGGCGCTCCGACCGACGACCCGCCCCACCGGAAGCACGACGGGCGCCCGGCCGAAGCCGCCTGCAAGACGGACGAGGCAATAAAGGCTTTCTACGATTGGCTTTACCCCGACGGCGACTTGCCTGAGCTTCCGGGAGCTCCGGCGCTAATCGGTGGACCGGTATACGTCCGCAGCGGAGCAGCCGGCTCCAAGTCCGTCATCGCCGCCGTCCGGGCCAACGGGAGCGACGTGGCGAGGGTCCTGGAACTCTTGGACGTGGACCCGTCCGATGTCATTGCCCTTCCCGGGGCGCCGGGCCGCCGGGAAAGCAACCCTGCCATCAGCGTAGCGGAACTTGGCGAGATAGCGGTCGGCATGGCCGAACGCGGCAGGAAGGCCGAACTCAACAGGGCCATGGAGCTTCTGGAGGGCTGGTCCGCGATAGCTGGGGACACGTCGGTGCTCGATCGGGTCCGGGGCCGGTGCCAGATAGCCTTCGAGCCAACGTCTGCCGGGCCGGGGAAATAGCCAGCCCGCGCCCGGACGCCCCGAGCTTCCGTTCCAAGGTTGGAATCCGCGCGGGGCAAGGGAGGAAGCCGTGACAGCCTCCTTGGGAGAGGGGAAACCAGCGCCTGGCGGGCCGCCGCTTCCCGGCCGCCCGTTCGGTCCGCCCTCCCCGTCGGAGGAAGCCGTGCCGGGCAACCGGCCCGGGCCGGTCAGCCTTTCCGAGGCTGACCCCTCGTTCCGGGCCGTCTCGGCAGCCCGCCTCGCCATGGGCGGCAGGTTCGCCGCGGCTCTGGAACTCCTTCTCGCCGACTCGGCCGCGGTCCCGCGCCTGGACAGCCCGGAAGGCAGGAAAGCCATGGCCGCCTTGAAGCTAGACGCGCTGGAAAAGATAGCCCTCCGCATGGCCGAGCGATCCATGGAGGATGAACTGTCCCAGGCCCTGGGGCTGATGGAGAGATTCTCCGTCATAGCCGGAGACGGCACGGCGCTTGCCCGGGTCCAGGAAATCCTCCGCCGCCCCGGCGGGGCGCCTTCCCGTCCGCCGGTCTAGGCCGCCCGCTCAAGAGGCCGCCCGCGAGCCCCCGAGAGAGCCCCGGCCCCCGCGCGGGCCGACCCGCCCCCTCGGGACTCCCGCCGCCCGGGCTGCCGGGAGGCGCTGGCCTTCCCGCCGCCATGGCG
>JAIRZX010000585.1 GCA_031267005.1 Deltaproteobacteria bacterium | reverse complement strand
TGGGCCCCCTACGCGGGCGATCTGCTTTCCGGGGGCTTGCCCCGGTGGCTGTCGCGCGGCGACGGGGACGCCGTCTGGGCCGCGACCCTCCTGGGACTGGCCAACTTGCCGGACTACGGGGAAGGGGAAGAGCCCAAGTCCCAGCCGCCAAAGCGGCCCCGGGGCCGCCCGAGGAAGGACGGGACGGTGAAGCCCGCTGACGGCAACGGCTCGGGAGCCCCCGTTTTAACCCCCGTCCGCCGGATACCGGCGGTGCTTCCCGCTCCCAGCCCGCTCACCGTCCTCCAGGAGGCCGAACTCTTCGGCCCGGGCGGCGCGGCCGTAACCCTGCTAGCCTGCGGCCAGGCTTCCGGCGCGGAGAGGGCCCCCGAGGCCATGGCAAGCTTATGCGCGCTGGAGTCGCTCTCCAGCGCCTCCGCCGCCGCCATCTTCCCCGTCCGGGGGAGCGACGGATGCAGCAGCCGGTCGGACGCGCGGCGCATTTTCGAAGAGGCTTCGGCCTCCGCCGGCCCCGGCGGCCAGGCGCGGCTGGTGGCTGACGGCGCGTCCAGGCCGGGCCCCGGCGGCGGGAACGTCTTCGAGGCCCTCTCCCTGGCGGCCCAGGCAAGGATCTCCCGCCAGCAGGGCGGGGTCAAGATAGCCTACCTCTGCAGCCCGGAGGAGGCGCTGGCCCGGTCCGGCGCCGGCCCCGCGCGTCTGGTCTCCACCGGCTACCTTCCCCGCTGGACGCGGGGTGCCGTGGAGCTTTTCCTGGCCGAGTGCGGGCTCGACCCGGATCTGGCCGAGGGCGTGATGGAGCGCACAGGGGGCTGGGACGCGCTCGTGATAAGCGAGGCGCATGCCTTGGCCGGGCGCAGCTTCGAGCCCTTGGACCCGGAAAAGGACCAGAACGTCGCCCCCGAAGAGCTCGCCGGTTTTATGGGCGATTTGAGGGTGATAGGCCCCGTCACCGTGCCGGAGGCCGCTTCCCTTTACACCGGCGTGAACGCGCAGGGCCAGGCGGAGATCCGCTCCTACATGGGTCTTTTGGCCGGGCTTACGGTGATAGTGCCGACTGGAGTGCGCGCTGGGGAGACCGTCTGGGCCCTGGACCCGCGCTTCGCGCGGGAGCGGGCTTAAAGGGCGCGGGGCTTGTCCGCCCGGCCCTCCCCAAGCCCCGGCCCTCCCCAAGCCCCGGCCGCCGTTGGGGTTCCCCGCGCCGCGCCGCCGCAGGCCGTAGTTTAAAAGTTATTGCGGCTCGAGGGTTGATTTAGCCGCGAATTCCACTATCTTAGGGGTGCAAACCCCGCCATGGGGCGCAAACCCAGCCGTCCCCGCGAGGCCGTTGCCCCGGGCGTGGACATGCACGTTGCCCCGCCGCCAGGGCGGACGCGGCGCCGGGGCCTGCACGGCCCTGCGGCATTGGAAGGAGGCGCACCGCAGGTGCAGGGTTGTCAGAGCCGGGCGGCGAGCCGTTCCGGTCATCTTCGCCGCATGCCGGGTTCATTCTCCATGCGGGCTCGGGGCGTAAGCCGCCGGGCATTTGCCTCCGGACCCGGCCTTTCAGGGCCGCGCCGCGGCGGTTCGCGGCAGCCGGCCTGGCGCCGACAGGGTTCGGGGCGCCGGATCAGCCTTCCATGCCGGTTTCCAACCCGCCTTCCGGACGGCGCCTTCGTCCGAACGGCTTTCCTGAGCCCCGCGGCGCCGTGCGCCTTCGTCCCCCGCGCCCGTCCGGCCGCCGCGCTTTTCAACCGCCCAAAGCAGGGAGGATTCCATGGTTAGGGAAAATTGCTTCATTTCAGGGGCCCTGAGCCAAGAAACAGGGACCTTTGTACGAAAAGAGGATCAAAAATGGAATACATGAAACTTTTAGACACCCCAGGAGGCGCCGCGTACCTGAAGAGGGCCATGTCGGCGCTTGCGGGCGGCTGGAACGTCGTGCTCGTGCTTCCGGACAACCTGAGGAACACCGCGTTCATCGAAGCCGCTAAAAAGCGCCTCAGATCCTTGGGGGGCCCGGCCATGGTCGTCGCCGACGCCTCTGGCTCTTCCGACTCGACCGGGCTGGCGTCTCTGATGAGCGCGCTTCCAGGGGCGGACAAGCGGAGGAAACGGAAGCCTTTCGTCGAGTATTTCAAGCCGTCCGACAGCGATTTTTTGAAGATAACGGCCTTCATCGGCCTGGAGACTCTTTCCGAATCCGCGCAGGGAACGGCCGCCAAAGAGCTGGCCGCTGCCGCCGAAGTTTCCTCCGAAGGCCCGGGGGGGGGCGAGGGCAAGGAGGGCATGCGCTTCCTGGCCCTGATCCGCCCCGGCTTCCCTTTGCTCCCCGAGGTGAAGGGAGTGAAGTTCTTTCCCTGGTGGGGGGCGGCGTCCAGGGCCGACTTCGACATTCTCTTCGAAGAGGCCGCGACTTCCCGGCCAAAGCCCCTTTCCGAGGCAGACTACTGGTGGTTGAAGGCATTGGCGGCCGGCGTCGGCGGCGACGACCCCCGGCTCATAGGAGCCGTGGTGGAACGCGAGCCTAAGGACTTGGAGAGCGTGCGCAAGATCCTGGCCGACCATCCCTTCGCCGACCGGGTTCCCGCCAATTTCGAAT
>JAIRZX010000552.1 GCA_031267005.1 Deltaproteobacteria bacterium | reverse complement strand
GGAGGAGGAGGAGGAGGAGGAGGAGGAGCCTGTTCCGTAGTGAGCGCCTTGCCCGACGCCTCCGACTTGCCTGCGGGGGCCGTAAGTCCCGTAAGAGCCGTTGGGCCCGTAGGGCCGGGCGCCCTCTGGCGGCGGCGCTTGGCCCTGCCCCGCCCGGCTGGTATCGGCGTGGCCCTCCCCGCCGTCGGGTGCTCGGACTTCGGGGAGGCTCCAGGGGGCTCCCGCCTCCTTAAGCCGTATCCCGTCCGGGTTCGGCGTTGAGGGGGCCTTCAGCTCCGGGAAGTCCCGCCGGAATCCGACGGATCCGTCGGGACCGAAGTTGCCGTCCTGGCCGAAGTTGCCGTCCTGGCCGAAGGAGCCGTCGGAGCCGTAAGGGCCGCAAGACGGCGCGCCCGGGGCCGGGGGCGGAAAGGCCGCTCCCGTCTGACCGGGTCCGCCGCTTGCCGCCGTTGCTTCGGGGGCCCGGGCGTCGGGGAGGCTGCGGTACGAAGCCGGAAGGCCAACGAACGCGCCTGGGGCGTCCGATGTAGGCCCCCTCAGGCCGGGAAGGCTCTGGAAGGACCCCAAGTCCTGGGGATTGGCACCCTGCGGCAAGGCCGCGACCGGGAACGCCAGGTCGGGCAGACTCCGGTCCGAGCCGGGGACCGGAACCCAGGCCAACGGAGCGGCCTGGGTTCCGGCGGGCCCCGGTTCGTGAAGGCCCGTGGCTGAGCCGGGGGTTAAGGGATCGAGGCCGGGCGGGAACTGCGCCTCGGCGCTGCGGGGGTCCGGCGCCGGGGAAAGCCAGGGCCCTGAGGGGTCCGGGCCCCAGCCGGCCGCCGTGGTGGGGGGCCCCCAGGCCTCGGGGCAGAGGCCGCCGGGATATCCGTCAGGCGTAGTCATAGTAGTTGCCCACCTCGACGTCCTCCAGGACCGCGAGCGCGTCGTCCGCCAGTATCGCGGCCGAGCAGTAGATGGACAGCAGGTACGACGCCACGCCGCCGTCGTCGACGCCGCGGAAGCGCACGGCCAGCCCCCTGGACTGCTCGCCAGGCAGCTTCTCCTGGTAGAGGCCGACCACGCCGCGGCGGGACTCGCCGGTCCGGACCAGTAGGATGTTGGTCTTGCCGTTCTTGCCGGGGGGGTTCTTCAGCCCGTCCACGAAAAGCTTGTCCGTGGGCACGATGGGCACCCCGCGCCACTGGATGAAGACGCCGCCCAGGATGTTGGTAGTGGACGGCGGCACGCCCCTGCGGGTGCATTCGCGGCCGAAGGCCGCGATGGCCCTGGGGTGCGCTAGGAAGAAGGACGGCTCCTTCCATACCTTGGCCAAAAGCTCGTCCAGGTCGTCCGGGGTGGGCGCCCCCCTCAAGGTCTGGATCCTCTGCGAGGGCGCGGCGTTCTTCAGGAGGCCGTAGTCGTCGTTGTTGACGATCTGGCTCTCCTGCCGCTCCCGGAGGCTCTCGACGGCGAGCGCGAGCTGCTCCGCGGTCTGGTCGTAGGGGGAGGAGTATACGTCGGAGACCTTGGTGTCGACGTTCAAGACCGTCGCTATCGAGTTCAGCACGAGCTCGCGGGGCTTGGCCTGGTACTCAACGTAGCCCTGGGGGATCTCGGCCTTCGAGGGGTCCTGGCTGCACAGGACGTCCAGGGGCGTCTCGCCCTCGGAGACCCTGTTCACACGGTAGATCCCCGCCGCGAGCCCCTTGAACTCCAAAAGGCGCGTGAGCCACCTGGGGGTCAGCGCCGCGAACTGCGGCCTCGTCTTCGTGACGTCTGCGAGCTGGTACGCGGCCAGGGGTCCTAAAGCGTTCAAATTGTTCTGTGGCATGGTTCCTCTTCGTGTTGTCCGGGGCGCGGCCCGTTTCGGGGGCCCCGCGCCGGGATGCCGGCTCCCTGGGATTCAGGCCCTGGGGGTCGCGGCGCTGTGCGGCTCGGCGTGCGGGGGGCGCCGACGCGCGCGTGAAAGGCTCGGCCCCGCGCGGCGAATGACGCCGCTGGACTGACGTCGGGGCATGGAGGGACTGGTACGGGACTGCCCGGAATGCCGTCCGCATTGGGCGCGTCCGCCGGAGGCTGCCCGAAACGGCTGCAGGAGCGCCGGGGACGCGGGTGACCCCGGTCACGGACCAGTTTGCGGGATTGCCGCGAACGCGGAAACGGACGGGAATGCCCCGGGCACGGGAACTGCAGTCAAATCGTCCGGCGACCGGGGCGTCCCGCTTGCGTCCTTTAAAGGTACTGGATACCCGTGTCTCCGGGCTGGGGTTCGAAAGTGGTCTGGGACGGGACGCCCCTGAGCGGGACGCCAGCTAGCCATGCTGGCCTTGGGGCCTGACGGCCTACGGGCCTGAGAGCTGACCTGAGAAGATCGGGGAGGGCGGTCAGCGGCATAAAGTCAATACGGCGAGTTGACGCATATTCTGTTCGGGCAGGCTCACGAAAACGGCACCTGAACTTAATGGAACTCGGGATATTCCAATGGAATACGGGATATTTCAATGGAACAGGGGAGATTTACGCGCATCTTCAAGGAAGAATAAAAAATATTTTCAATGACAGTCACGTAATTAATTTTTCAACTCTTCAGAATCTTCAGAAAAAATATCCGTTCTATTACAGACAATCAATTAATTTTCCAAGGACAAACAATGAATTAATTTTCCAAGGACAAACAATAAATTAAACTTTTAAAAGTGAGAAAAAATTGGGATTCATGCCATGTTTATAGCTATTTCTTCAAGAACAAACGCGAAGATAATTTTTTACCGGCAAACCTGGCTGAGCGCACCCGATACCCATTGCCGGACATGCCGGAAATGGCTGACATGAAGCGCTCCGAAACGCGGACACGAGATCGCCTGCGAGTCCCGAAACAACGTCAGGCGTATTCAGTACACGGTCAGTTCCGGATCCACCTCGCGCGCCCAGGCGTTTATGCCGTCCCTCAGGTTGAACATGGGACCTCCGTAGCCTGCCTCCCGCAAGGCGCGGATTGCGTAGAGGCTCCTTTGGCCTATCTTGCAGATGAAGACCAGATCCGACTGCGGGTCGAACTCGTCCTTGCGGCGCACGAGCTGGCCGAAGGGCACGGGCAGGGCGCCGTCGAACTTGAACAGGCTCCGTTCGTGGGGCTCGCGGATGTCGACCACCTGGACGCGGTCGCCCGCGTCAAGCCGCGACTTCAGTTCCCCGGCGGTCATGGACGGGATCTCCCGTTCCGTTTCCCCCTTCAGCCCGCAGAACTGCTCGTAGTCGACCAGCTCGGTAATGACGGGGTTCTTCCCGCACACCGGGCAGTCCGGGTTTTTGTCGAGCTTCACTTCGGCCGAGCGCATGAGCCAGGCGTCCAGGAGGTAGAGCCTTCCCACGAGGGGCCTGCCCCCGCCCACGATGAGCTTTATGGCCTCAGAGGCCTGTATCGCGCCCAGGATGCCGGGGAGCACCCCCATCACGCCGCCCTCGCCGCAGGAAGGCACGAGCCCCGGGGGCGGGGGGCTCGGGTAAAGGCAACGGTAGCAGGGGCCCCGCTCGGCGTCGAAGACCGTAGCCTGGCCTTCGAACTGGAAGACGGAGGCGTAGACGTTTGGCTTTTTTAAAAAGACGCAGGCGTCCCCCACGAGGTACCTCGTGGGGTAGTTGTCCGTGCCGTCCGCCACCACGTCGTAGTCGGCCAGGATCTGGAGCGCGTTGCGGCTGGTGAGCCTTAGGTTGTAGGCGTTTATCTTTATGCCTGGGTTCAAGGCCTTGAGCCGGTCCGCGGCGGCGGCCGTCTTCGGCCGGTCCAGGTCCCGCGTCCCGAAGATGACCTGGCGCTGCAGGTTGGACGGCTCCACCAGGTCGCAGTCCACCAGCCCCAGGGTCCCGACCCCGGCCGCGGCCAAATACAGCGCGAGCGGGGAGCCCAGGCCCCCGGTGCCCACGACCAGGACCTTCGCGGCCTTGAGCCTCTTCTGGCCCTCCAGGCCGACCTCTGGCAGGAGCAGGTGGCGGCTGTAGCGGGCGAGCTCCTCTTTGGTGAGATCGGCGAGCCTCCCGTCGGGCACGACGCTCATCGGATCCTGCCCCCGCCCGCTGACGGGAAGGAGCCCGCCCCTCCGGCTATTGCCGGGACTATCATTACGGAACCGCCGTCCTTCACCGGGGTGTCCAGCCCTCCGGTGCCCTTGATGTTCACCTCGCCCACGAAGACGTTCACGAAGCCGCGCAGCGCTCCCTCGCCGTCGAAGAGGTGGGGCCTTATGTCGGGGTAAAGGGCAACCAGGGCCTCCAGGAGCTCGCCAGCGGTGGCGCCCTCGAGGCTGAGTTCCGATTTCCGTTCCGTGAATCCCCTAAGCGCTGTGGGTACGACAAGGGTGGCTGTCATGCGGGCGGTCCTCCTCAAAACTGCAAGCGGTGCCCGGCATGGCCGGGCTGTCGGGCCGGCGCGGCCGGGACGGCCGGGATCGTTTAGTTCGGCGCGGCCGGGACGGCAGGGATCTTTCGGCCCGGCGCGGCCGGGACGGCAAAGACGGAATGAAGGGACTGGCGGGAAAAACGGACTTGAAGGAAGGGCTGAAAGGCCGGAGAGGCCAGACGGCAAGGCAGGGCCCGGGGAAACGGAATGCGCGGGGGCCGCGGGCTAGGGCGCCCCCTCCCCCGCTAGCTCTCCGGCCGGGCGGGGCCCGGGTCTACCTCCAGGGGTTCGGGGGCGAAGGAGCTCCGATCGGGGGCCAGCCTCCAGCTGGTCATATCGCCCGCACGGCCCCCCTCCACGCTGACTATGACGTACGAGTAGAACGGGAGGGCATGGGAGAGGTCGTACTCGGACGGGACGGCCGGGTGATCCGGATGGGAGTGGTAGACGCCTATCACGTCCAGCCCCAGCCTAGCGGCTTCCCGCTCGGCGCGGAGGAAGTCCTCGGGCCCGATGGAGAAGCGCCTGCGCCTGGCGTCGCCCTCCCTGGCGTTGGCCACGACGACGAGGGCGCTCCCTTTCCTGAGATCCCCGTCCTGGCCGTCCAGGACGCCCATGACGAGCCCGCAGCACTCGTAGGGGTAAGCCGCCTCGGCCTCGGAGCGGACGAGCGCTTCGGCGTCGCGAAAAAGGGAAATCATTCGAACAGGCCGCCCGAAACGTAGCGGGCGCCGGTGTCGCCCAGCACGGTGACTATGACCGAGCCCCGTGGCAGGGCACGGGAGAGCTTCAGCGCGGCCGCCACGTTGCCGCCGGAACTCACGCCCGCCAGAATCCCGCAGGAGGAGGCGAGGCGGCGCGCGGCGGCGCAGGCCTCCTCGGTCGAGACCTGGATCTCCGAGTCTATGAGGGACCGGTCGTAGATGCCCGGGCGGATGGTGGAAGCCATGTGTTTCGTGCCCTCTATCCCGTGCAGCGGCGAGTCCGGCTGGACAGCCAGGCACTTGACCCTCCCGTCGGCCTCCTTCAGCCTCCTTGACGTCCCCATGAAGGTGCCTGAGGTACCCATGCCGCATACGAAATGCGTCACGGCGCCCCCCGTCTGCTCCAAAATCTCGACCGCCGTGGTCTCGTAGTGGGCGCGGGGGTTTGCGGGGTTGTTGTACTGGTCCGGGTAGAAGTAGCTCTCCGGGTCGGCCTCGTAGGCGGCCTTGGCCCTCTCGTAGGCGCCGTCGGAGCTCTCCAGCGGATCGGTCTCCACTATTGAGGCCCCGAAGGCTCGGATGAGGGCCTTGCGCTCCCGGCCGGCGTTGGCCGGCATGTACAGGGCGGCCTTGTGGCCCAGGGCTGCTGCTATCATCGAATACGCTATCCCCGTGTTGCCGCTGGTGGCGTCTATGATGGTCTTCCCGCGGGTCAAGAGCCCCCGGGCCAGGCCGTCCAGGATCATGGCCCTGGCGGCGCGGTCCTTCACGGACCCGGAAGGGTTGGCGAACTCGGCCTTGGCGAGGATCCTTACCGGCCCGGGGCCGGTGAGCCCCGCGAGGGACAACAGCGGGGTGTTCCCGACGAGATCCAGGAGATCCATCTCAGAGCCCCCCCTCTCCGAAGGGCGCCGGTTCCCGGTGCCCGCCGCCGCGGGGATAGTCCGGCAGACAGGCTGCGGGAGCGGCTTTGCCTGAGGGGCCGCGGCTGACAGGCCGGGGGCCGGGCTCGAGCGGCAAGGCCGCGGACCGGGAACCGGGTGCCGCCGCGGGCGCGGCCTTATGCGGGCGGGGAGCGGCGGGGGCCTTGTTCCGGCCGGAAGGGGGGGATGCCGGCCGCGCCCCAATTGCGAGCCCGCTCCTTGAGGAATAAGAGGCGCCGGAAGGACACGGAAGGACGCGGGCGAACGGGAGGGCGAGGGGCCGCCCAGCGGCCGGCGCCGCCCGGCCGGCGCCAGGTAATCCCGCGCCGCTATGAGGTTTGAAACTGAATATCACAAAGCTCCTTTGAATAAAAGAGGTTCTGCCTGAGGTCCTGAGGGGTTTCCGCCTGTCTTGGCGGGAAAATGTCCTGTAATACCGCGCACTTATGGGGACCGCTGGGACATCATGGCTTAAATTTTTAAAAATAGTTAATAAATTAAGTGCGCATGATGCTAACGATTAAAATTTTACCGCTGATGCATCCGCCGTAAAACTAATTTGTTAACATCCGCATATCGGCAATTCTGGATTTCACGGTGACGCCCGGTACGCCAGCCTCAGTCGCTAATCCTGTAAAGCATAACGGATACCGCCGTCCGGCCGTCACTCTATATGTTGGAGCCGCGTCCCGAACCTGGAATTCTGCGGCATGCAGGATGGGGTCCCGGTCAAACCTGCATCCGGAATGCTAAGGCTGAATCCCGGACGCTGGACGCTGGAGGCAGGATGCATTACTGCGTCGGGGTAAACGGCATCCGTCACGTGCCACTGGTAAACATTTTAGTTTGCAATTCCGATGTTTAACCGCAGTCCCGGATGTAAACAGCCGAAAATTACAATTACACCAGGCACTGGTTCCATCACCCTTGCTTCGGAAAGCCCCGGAGCGGCGTCCGACGGGACTATGTTGGCGATAGCCCGTTGTCTAACTTCAAGAGCCCGGAGGTACGGAGGTGCGGAGGTGCGGAGGTGCGGAGGCCGGGGGTTCAGGGGGTTCAGGGCATTTATCGAACGTATTGGGGAAAAAACAATTTCAAAACCGCAAGAAATCCGCCTGCGCGCCGCTAGGGATCCACAACGAAGCCCCAGCCCGCCGGGAGGGGGGGCACGCCCTTAACGACGGCGCCCCCTTCCGCGGGCGCCGCGTCCCTGGAGGCGTCGGCTTTACGGGCCGTCACCGCAGCGGGCGCGGGCTCTATGGAGTAGCTCCGGGAGAGCCACCCGGCGGCGGGCCCGGCCGGGGCCACAAGCCGCGCGCGCACTACGTTCCTGCGGGGGGCCGTGCCGCCCGAGGGGGCGGTCAGAAACGAGAAGAGCTCGCGGGAGGGTAAGTTCCACCTGTGCGTCCCCGCCGGGAAGAAGAGGACCTTCAACGGGGCTTTCACGAGGGAGGCGAGCGACGAGAGCGCCCTCCGCGCCCCCTCGCCGGAGAAGAGCCCTCCCGGGCTGTCGTAGACGGTAACGAGCGCCCCCTCCGCCCCGGGGTAGAGCCCGGCACCCTCCGCCCCCCACCATTTCATAAGGAGCCCGGCCGCGAAGGCCCCGGGGTCCGCTCCGGTCCTCTCGCTTTTGGCCGAGGCGGCGTCGAAGCGCTCGCCCCTGGCCGATCGGCTCTCGACGTGGACAAGGGGGAGCCCCCCGGCCGACGCGGCCCGCGCCTCCCTGTCCAGCGCCGCGTACTGGGCCTCGGAGTCGGAGCGCGAGCGTTCCTTGCCGGTCTTCTTGTTTCCCTTGAGGCTGTAGCCAAGCTCCTTCAGGATTTGCCCCACCTTGACGTAGCTTATCGGATGCTTGGCCGCGGATAGCTCGGCCGACAGCGTCCTCGTGCTCTTCAGCGTCCAGGACAGCGCGTGGCACTGCTCTGGAGGCTCGCCCCCCTCGTGGATCGAGCCGTCCGGCGGGGCCGCCCCGGGCCCGTGACCCGCGCCGCAAGCCGAGTCCCCCGCGAAGGCTGAGCCCGTCGCCTCCGCCGGAGACGCCGCTTCCGCCGGGAACGCCGCTGCCGCCGAAGACGCCGCTTCAGCCGGAGACGCCGCTTCCGCCGGGAACGCCGCTACCGCCGGAGACGCCGCTTCCCCGCGGCCAGAGGCGCCGGTTGTGCCCGCCGCGCCCGCCGCGCCCTCCGCCTCCCCGCAGCCCGGGCAGTCCGCCGTGGCCGGGCCGTCCTCAAGATACGGCGCGGGGCCGGGGACGGCCTCCGCGGGACCGGAGCCGGCGGGGGGAGGGGCATGCCGGAGCGAGGCGGATGCCGGGTCAGGGGATTTGCCCGGTGCCCAGGAGATCCGTTCCTCGAGGAGCTCGGTTATCTCCGGGTCGGACTTTACCAGGTACGGCCTCCCGGCGCCTGGGCGGCGGATGCGGTTCTCTTCCATGGGCGGGCCGTCCAGCTCCCTCAAGCCTTTGGATATGGTGGCGCGGGAGAGCCCGCAGATGCCGCTAACGAGGGAGATGCCGCCGTAGCCCCATTTGCGGGCCTCGGAGGCGGCGAAGAGCCTCCTCTCCCGCTCTGTGAGCTTAGGCCAGGCGCCCTTGAATTTCCCTTCCAGCTCGTCGCGTGTT
>JAIRZX010000236.1 GCA_031267005.1 Deltaproteobacteria bacterium | reverse complement strand
AGAAGAAGTATCCGTTCACGGGAATAACCCGTCAAACCACTAGCGGAAATAATAAGCCGGTATCTCTGGGCGATCTGCCAGACCTCGGCGAGCAACAGGCGAGGCACGATGGGGGAATCTGCCGGATCTCTACGGGGCCAGAGCTGGTTTGTGGAGGGAGGGCTATCCGATAGCCCGTAATTGGGTCCAGAACCCCTTGAAAGGATACGGAAAGGAATGGAAATTAATGGTTTATTATTTTTCAATTTGAAAGAAACAGTTTTACAAGCGAAAACCCTGCCCAATAAAATCCTTGGAAGGGAACTGAAATATAATCATTATGCCAAAAAATGGCTACCCGTCTTCCATAACAATAATCACCTTCTCCTTTTCATAAATACTTCTGATGCCGATTATACGCTTTAGTGCGGTAAATTTACGCAACTTTTTTTCATATCCCCAATGATCCGATCTTTATCCTCACGAAAGCCCGGTTCGAGCTAGGAATGGCTTTTTGTTTTCTCCAGACCTCAATTATCAGCTTATATGAAACTAATTATAAAAATATTCATTGAGTTAATTTCAAAGAAGAGATCGGACTTTTAATCCAGGCCACTTTAATGCTAGTATCTATTTATCATTGGTTAACAACATAGCTCCAACACTTAAAGCGGAAGCGATAATTATAGCATCCGGCATTTTTAAATAGGAATTACGGCTAATTAAAACTATTGTCTTCTCTATTTTTTTATTAATTTTTAAAATCTAAAAATTTTTTAACAGTGTATCAATGTCCCCTTCTTCTGAGGAAGATAGAGATGGAGCTGATAATAGTTCGATTCTTGTAAAAATACTGGCAAACAATCTATCGTTTGAAAAATCTATTTCAATACCATCTTTATTAATTCTACCATTCAAAATGCCAATTAATATATTAGTGTCAAAAAGAAAACTACCATCCATCACGCATTTTCCTCTGTATTTCAACCGGATCGCCCTGAAAAGCCGGGTGGTCTTTAAAAATTCCCCAAAAATCCAAAACGCCCCGTTTTGATTTTTTTTTGGAAACAGGTTTTATAACAATAATAATTTTAGCCGCACCTGAAGGTATATCGCGAGGCAACTCTAAATCCAACTTTAAGCGTCTATCCTCAGGTATGTTAAGGAATTTCTGGATAATAGCCATGTACAACCTATAGTTTTATAATAAAACTCATAATCTATAATGGTAACAATAAAAACAATGAATTCTTATTCCAATACGTCACCCTCATATCAAAGTCAATATGAGGCGCCCCATCAGCTGGATCAGGGGCAACTTGCCGCCGACGCTCCGAACACCAACGCTATCCCTGGCCTTTCGCCAACAAACATAGGTCGGCAAACTGGGACGTAGAGCTTGGCCGCCCTTCAGCCCCCCCCCGCCCCTCCGTAAGCTTCAGCCGCCTCAATCCCTTCGGCCCCCGCCGATTAGTCCGACACCCTTCCTTTACGCCCACGGGCGCCACCGTCAAGGCGGCACCCCCTCTCGCCGCGCCGCCCGTAACGCCTGGAAAGCCCAGCAACCGGCTGGCCGCCCGGGGCGCCGCGAAGGCAACGCCTACCGGTCCGGCCCTTGCAACCCTTTCTGGCCCTCCCCCAAGGTTCTTGCCCGGGCTATTCCGGGCTATCCCGGACTATTCCGGGCTATTCCTTATTAGCCCTTTTCTGGGAGCGATCCCCTAGCGTTTTCCCCGGACGTCAACTGGCCTAGGTCAGAACCGCAGCCGGGCGCTGGGGTGGGGGCAAGGAAGGCGTTTCGGCGTCCCGCGGCATAGGCGAGCGCGCCGACCCCGCATGCCGCCGTAAGGATCGCCGCCCAGGACGTGGGGGGCAGGCCCAGAAACGGCCTGCCCCTGAAGTCGCCGCGGAATGCCTCCATGGCCAGCCTGAGAAGCCCCGCCCCTGCCAGGTATGCCCCCAGCGCCAAGCCTTTGGGCCTGCCCTTCAGCTTATACAGCCTGAACAAGACGAGGGTGAGGACGACAAGCCCTATCCCCTCCATGGCCTGGACGGGATACAGGGGCCTTCCCGGGGGAGCGCCGCCGCCGGCCGGGAAGACCAGGGCGAAAGGGAAGCCGTCGGGGGCGGTCTTGCCGTAGCAGCAACCGGAGAAAAAGCACCCGGCCCTCCCTATTGCCTGCCCAAGGCTCAAGGCCGGGGCCAGGGCGTCGCCCACTGAGGCAAGGGACGCCCGCCTGCGCCTCATCGCCAGCGCCGCCGCCAAAGCCCCGCCCAGAATCCCCCCCTGGAACATGAGCCCGCCGGACCAGATATCCAGGATTTTCAAGGGGTTTCCCGCAAAAAACCGCCAGTGGAACAGCACGTAGGCCGCCCTCGACCCGACAAGCCCCCACAGAAGGGCCCAGAAGGCGAGATCCCGCGCGAATTTCACGTCCAGCCCGGAAGGCGGGGCGCTGAAGCGTAGAATCCAGATCCCAGCGGCGGCCCCCAGGGCCGTCATGATCCCGTAGAGGTTCACGGCCAAGGGCCCCAAGTTGATGTCGTACGGCCACATGCTCTCAAAATCCTTCGCGGAACCCGGCACGGCTCGGGGGGATAGCCTCCTCGGCCTTTCGTTGACCGGGCGTTTTGGCCAATTTATACTACCCTTATTATTGTCATTATGTCGATCGTCTGCCAATCAGCCGATCCTGCCGCCCCTCCGCCGTTTCCCCACTGGCCCGCCACCGGGCTTTCACCTCCCCGCGAGCAATCGATGCAAGAATACCTCAAGCCGTGGCGGCCCCACGACGGGGACGCGCCCGCCCCCCCGATTTCTCCGCCCGCCCTCCTCCGCTCCGCATTCAGCCTCATGGGCAGCCGCTGTCCGGCTCTCCTCGCGTACGCTCTTCTCTGCGCTGTCATGATGAACCTTCCGCTAGCCCTAGCCGGGACCGGCGGAGCCGCGGTCGCCTGGGCCGCCATGTTCCTTTCCGCGCTCGTTTTCCTCGTGGCTGCCGCCTCCGCTGCCGCCTCCGCGCAAACGCTTCCCGGCGGCCGAAAGCGCGGAGCGCTGGAGTCGGCGGCTCTCGCGTTGAAAAAAGCCCACGTCCTGATCGCGCTTTGCGTCCCCGTATTTATAGTTTACGAGCTCCTTATGGTCCTGGGCTTGGGCGTCGGCATGGGCCTGTGGAGGCTCGGCAACGGCGGGGCTTTCTATATAGCGCTCCCGCTCGCCTGCGTCCTGGCTACTTCCTTCCTTTCGGCGTGCTTCTGCCTCGCCGCCCCCTCCTGCGCCCTGGAAAAGACCGGGCCTTTCGCGGCCCTGGCCCGGAGCCTCAAGCTGACTCGCGGCAGCCGGCTCGCGGCTTTCTTGATCTTCTTCGTCTTGTTCGTAATAAACATCGTAGCGGCCGTCTTCACCGGCAGCATGCGCCAAACCCCTGCGGGGCCTTACGTGGAGGGCGCCGTATCCGCCGCCCTCTCGCTCGTTTCCCTGGCTACAGTAGGCGGGCTCTACCGGTTGCGGACCGAGGGAAGCCGCCCCAAAACCAAGAAAAAATAGGGCGATCCCGCCTTCAGTCCGCTACGGGCGCCTCAGGCGCCCCCCCCGCCTCATCCGTTGACCGGAGCCGGGATGGACCCTACAATGTGCCGGGCCTCGGCTTTGGCGCTGAACCAGCGGCGATCCCGCCCTCCCTTCGAAAACCTCCCGCCTCCTGCTACTGGCAGAGGCCTGCCGCCCCAAGGTGAATCCATGCAAGACATGCGGAAGCCCCCATCAATGCCCGGCCAGACTCAGGCACCCGCCCGAGAGCCCGGACAGCAAACCGGGCAGCAACCGCCCCGTGGACCCGGCGAGGCGATAGCGCCTCCCGGGCAGCAAGCTGGCCAGCCGCCGCTCCCGCAACCGGCCCAAACCGCTGCCCAGCAACCGACCCTTGCCAAGCAATCCGGTCTGGGCTACCCCCCTCCAGGCCAGGGCTACCAGCAGCCCGGACAGGGCTATCACCCTCCCGGCCAGGGCTACCAGCAGCCTTGGCAGCCTCAGAATCCCCCGCGCCCCTTCGCGGTAAAAGACGTCTTCCGTGAGACATACGCGTTCGTGTCCCGAAGGCCCCTCCCGGCTCTGGCGTTCCCGTTGCTGCCCCTCGCGCCTATGCTCGCAAGCCAGCTCGTGGGCGTTGAGCCCGGGCTGTGGCAGTTCCTGCTTAACTTCGTCCTGTTCTTTCTCTACATGGCGGGAATGGCCGCCGTGGCTGTGGCAGCCGCCGACCCCGGCGGCGTGGAACACAGCCCCGCCGAATGCCTTCGCGTGGCGTTCTCCAGGATACCCGGCTATTTGGCGCTGGCGTGCATCGTATTCCTCGTCACTATAGCCGTCACCATCCCCTTCGGTATAGGCTTTGCCTTAATGGGGGTCACGGGCAGGACCAACTCCGGCGCCTTCATTATATTAATCATCGCCCTGTCGGTGGCTGTCCTTTGGATATGCCTGATCTTCTGCCTCACCGTGCAGGCCATGGTCGTGGAGGAACTGGGGCCCCTGGCGGCTCTCAGGCGAAGCAAGGATCTTACTTGCGGCAACAGGCTCAAGATCTTCGCGGCCCTTTTCCTTATATGGCTCCTGCCGGCCATCATACTGGCGTGGTTCTCCTACGACGCCGCGAGCTCCGGGGAAATCCTTGCCCCCAGCATCCAGTTCGTAGCCTTCACCAGCATCCTGTACTCGATAATTAACATTATGTGCTTTTCGCTTCTGGCTATCGTCTACACTAACTGCGCGTCCATATCGGAGAGTTCGAGAGTGAACGACTACTCCCAGGTCTTCTGAACGGCCTGTCCGGGACCTCGCCAAAACGGCATTCCTTGATGCGTCGCCTGAGCGGTCGGGCGACGTTGAAACCCATGGAACCCTCAGGAACCTCGAAACTCATAATGCCAAGAGGAGAGCCTCAAGCGGCAAGCCTCCGGTCTTATCCGCCGTCCTGCAACCGAGCCCGCCCCTAAGCGCCAGCAACCCCGAGCCGTCGCGCTGACTCCGCGGCGCGGTCGAGCCGCCCAGGCGTCAGTTCCCAAGCAAACTCACCCGTCCTTATCCTGTAAGCAACCCTTCCCTTTTTTTGTTGCTGCGGACGGGTCGTTTCTCCCGGGACGCGAGCCCGCCGTGGGCAGGCCACCAAAGGATTGCACTCGGAGGGTTGCAACCGTTGGTACCACCCGGCGCCCGCGTTTAGATGCTACACGTTCATATCGGTTTTCGGCACTCCGGCACATGAAACGCGTATGGCTGCATAGAGTATGCTCTCGCCTCGGCTACGTTAGAAAACGCTTCACGATAACACACGCCATGCGGCTACGCGGAGCCCCGGCCCGTGAAAGCCGCTCCATGCCGCCCCCCAACAAGCAACGGCCTCCCCGGTGCCGAGGCGCCGGATTGCCTCTCATATTTTCGAGCTTCAGGCATTCCGCAGGCTCCATGCTTTCGGACGGCGCCTCGGGTTCCGCCGGAGGAACTCCCCGGGGTTGCCCCGCGAACTCACCCCGCCATATTCAGGGGCGGCGGAAAAAAAGCCTGAAGGCCGGACCCCCCGGCTCGTCGCCCGCGCTCCCTTTTTCCCGCAGGCCCTTTTTCCCGGGTCCCCGTCCCCGCCGCCCGGCCCGCTCAGGTTACGGGGATCGGGAATCGGACACCGCCTCTGGGTCAAGTACGGCGCTCCACTCATGGGGCGTCCGTCACAGGCAAAGCCCGCTAGTGCTTGAAGGCCCTCTGTCCGGTGAAGACCATGGCCACCTTGGGGCTGGCCTCGTTCGCCGCCTCCAGGCTCTCGTAGTCGCGGATGGCGCCGCCGGGATGCGTGACCGCGGTAATGCCCTCCCTGATGGCGGCGTCCAAGGCGTCCCGGAAGGGGAAGAAGGCGTCGGAGACCAACACCGAGCCCGGAAGCCCGCCCCGCTCCCGGGCCGCCTCGGCCTTGAAGGAGTCCAGCTCCTTCGCGAGGGGCGGGTCGCCCTTGGCCTTCTTCTCCAGATCGCCGGTCAGCATACCGTGCTTCCTCATGCACAGCAACTCAGCGTAGTTGCGGCGGGCCTTGAAAACGGCTATCTCCACCACTCCCACCCGATCCTGCTGGCCGCCGGCTATGGCCACCGTAGCCCCGTCCTTCACGAACAGGACCGAGTTGGAGACCACGGCCTGCTCGACGGCCCAGCCGAAGCAGAGATCCTTTAGCTCCCTCTCGTCCGGGGCCCTCTCGGAACGGTAGAGGACGCCGCGGTGCTCGCACTCGGCGGGCAGGAAATCCGCCGGGGACAGGATCCGGTTGTCCGGTGACTGCTGGAGCACGACGCCGCCGTCTATCAGGGACTTGATATCCAAAAACCTCCTGTGCGCGAGCTCGCCCAGCCGGGAGATGTTCTTGATCTTGAAGATCCTCAGATCCGGCTTGGCACCGAGTATGCCCACCGCCCCTTCCTCGTAGTCCGGGGCGGCCACCACCTCCAGGTACTTGGAGTTCATCATCTCCGCCGTCTTCTTGTCCAGGGAGCGGTTCACCACCGCCGCACCCCCGAAGGCCGCCACGGCGTCCCCCTCGTAAGCCTTGCGGAAAGCTTCGGAGAGATCCCCGTCGGTAGCCGCGCCCGAAGGGTTGTTGTGTTTCACGACCACGGCGGCGGGGGAGCCCTCCATGTGCCGGAGCGCGTTCAGCGCCGAGTCCACGTCCGTCAGGTTGGTTTTCGACGGGTGCTTCCGGCAGCCGTACATCATGGACGTCTTGGGGTCCATGTCCGAGAGCCCCGAAACGAGCGGGAGGCCGGGGGCCACCCACTCCACACCGGCTATGGCCAGGTTCCCGTTCACGAGGCGGTAAAGGGCCGCCTCCTGGCCGGGGTTCTCCCCGTAACGGAGCCCGTCGGTCCGCTCGCCCCCCTCGCCGTCCCTTATCGTGTAGATCTCCTTTCGGTAGACTAAAGTCGTCTCGCCCACTGTTATCGATATCTCGGGCGGGAAGCTGTCGGTCAGGACCTGTCTGTACTGGCTGGTTGACATCTGTTCTCCTTGGAGCGAGGCTGACGGCCCCGCAGGGGGCGGGTCTCCCGGTTGGCATCCGCCCCTGCCTTGAGGCGGGGGATTTCCGATATGGCCAGGCGGTTGTTTCCGGGTCCCTCCGCTGGACGCACGGGTCGGCGGCGGGCTTCGAGTGCCCTGGCCTGCCCGAACGCCGCCCCGCCAAGCCGTCCGCGAGGAGGTTCTCCGCTCCGCCGATCCCGTAGATGTTAGCATAATCGCTGGCCAGGCGCCTAAACCATGCCTGGCTCCCGCCATCTCCCGGACTACCTAACCCTCAGCTCACGGCCCCCCCCGCCTGTCTGAAGATCGCCTCCTGAATGGCACTGCCCACCTGAGTCCGTGAACGGATATATTGTTTGCTTTACGCTTGCCCTCCCTCTCTTAGAACCCAATCCGGGAGGATAGTGAGGGGGGGGGATAACGGAATCAACCCTTCCGACGCCATGGAACGGCCATCCCTCATCAAAACTGCCTTGCCAGTCAAAGCACGAGGGCACGTCATGAATTTGCCTTGCTTATGGATTTTTTTTATTGTTATATAGTTTTTGTGATATCTGACGCGGAGACGTGTCGTAATGCGGCTGAGAAGCCAGAAATTTTTTTAATTTTGGAGAGGCCATAACCACAATGCCTGTCAAAAGTTTCAATACCACAGGAGTCTGCGTTCCCGGCAAGCATTACATGCTCCCGGCACTCCCGCGCCTTCCGAACGTTATGGACAAGATCGAAAAGGAATTATATTTCTGCCTCCACGCTCCGCGCCAGTCCGGGAAAACCACTTGCCTGCAAGCCCTGGTTAGGCAGATTAACTCGGAAGGAAAGTATTACGCCTTCGACTGTACTTTGGATAGCTTAAGAAATACCACTGACCCCGCAACGGCCATGAAAGCAATCGTCGATCAGATATACTTAGGGCTAGCATACTCCGGCGTCGCCGAGCTCGCGAAGCTGGCTCATGCTTATGACGACAATCCTTTCATGTCCTCTCCCTCCGGCATGGTGCGGGTGCTGTTGAATAGCTTGTGCATGTCCTTGGACAGAGAACTGGTCGTCTTCTTTGACGAGGCAGACTGTCTTCATGAGGATCCGCTCGTGTTGTTCCTGAGCCAGGTCAGGGCAGGATTTAACGACCGTTTTAAATCACCTGGCAGCAGATTTCCTAGATCCCTGGCACTTG
>JAIRZX010000492.1 GCA_031267005.1 Deltaproteobacteria bacterium | reverse complement strand
GAAAAAGGGCGAGAGCTACTACCGTTCCCTGTTGCAAACATGCCTGTGGATGGCCGGGGCTAAAGTCACCCTCGAGAAACCGGAGAACCTCGGCCGTCTTGATCTGGAGGTTGTCTACGGTTCAGTGACGTACGTTTGGGAACTGAAAATTTCGGAAAACGCCAAGGGGGCGGCCGCGGCTGCAAGGGCCGGAATGGACCAGATTCACCGGAGGGGTTACGGACAAGCCTCTGATACGCCAGTCCTGGTTTCGCTTGCCATCGGCAAGGAGGAGAGAAACATCGTAGGTTGCATCTTCGAGAGGAACGGACGCGAGACGGCCTTAAAGATTGAGGCCGGGACATGCGTCGCCCCCCCGCCTTCCCCCGCGGATGGCTTGGGGTAGGAAAGCGCCCTTCCTGAGGGACGCGCCGTTTTTGCTGGCGTTCTTTGGGTGCCGCCAGGCCCAGTTTCCCGCTGGCCGCCGGGCGCCCTTCCCGGCGACTGAGGGGAAAGCGAAGCTCCGCGGCTTGCCGCCCGGAGTTTGAACCGCTGGCTAAAGCCAGGCTCGCCGCCCCCGAACACCGAAACTGCCGCGAGTACAGGAGACATTTGCAAGATGCTTGACTGAAAGCCTGCCAGGTTCCCTCCGTAAATGATGATGTCCCAGCAAAAAAAATGCCATTTAGGCCAAAGGAGGGGAGTCGAGTCTCGGATGCCCCTCCCGCCAGGAAAAATCGCCGTCTCGTGTCAGCTATCGGGAATGATTCGCAATAATGGCTCGCGGACGGAATTTCAAGTCATATTTCGGAATAATTAACTCATGGCCGAAAAAAAGTTTCACCTGGTTTTTCAGAATTTTACCTTTCCGTTAACCCATCGCGTACACGTAAACTCCGCATCAGGCTAAAGCACAGCTCCTCCAGCTTGAGCTGGAGGCAGGCCCTCGGAATTCCCCGAACCTCAAACGCCTCATGCCGCGCTTGCCCTTTCCTCTGCCGCATGTCGCCGCCGTCCCGGCCCTCATCCGGCGCGAGGCATTGTACTCCACGGCGGCCATGTCCGCACTCCGCTTGCCGTTTGCGGCCTTTATCGATGAGGACGACCGCCATGCAACGCGACAGGCGAGGGCAAGTCCACGGCGGACGCGGACGCCCCGGCTCCCCGGCTGGGCCGCAGTCCTTCCCGCGGGGGCGGGACTCCGGCCCCGTTGCGGACAGGCCACCGGGCGCGGGGGAAGCACTGACGGTTCGAGGTGAGTCCATTGTCGAGGCCGGTCCCGTCAGGCTCTCGCCGCCTGTCCGTGTCCGTGCGGGACGGAAGGCCGCATAGGCCGCCTCCCCTTCCGCTTGTTTTTCAGGCGCAAGGGAGCACTCACTCGCGGGCCGTCCGCCGGCCGCCTCCCGTCAATGCCGCCCGGATCGGCAACGCGGATCCGTCTCGGCCGACGGCGGCTGGGGGCTCCGAGCTGGCATGAGCCGCTTTGGGCTGCAGGCAAACCTGCCTCCGGCTTGTGTTTGGAACATATTTGATGAAATGGGTTTTGAATCAGTTGCTCCAAATTCCATCCGCAGGACGCCCGGCGATCCACCTTTGGAGGCGCCCTGAAGGTCCTCGGCGTGAGGTCGCGGTCGGCCCCGGACGGCAGGGGAGGCCCGGGCTGTCCGTGATGATTACCGGGACGAGGACGGGCAAGTCAGGCAGTCGGGGCCTGTCCTGGTCCGACCGGGGCGGAAGGCCTCCCTCCCCTTCCGCTCGGTTTCCGGCGTCCGGGAGCAAAGACGCACGGGCTGGCCGTCGGCCGGCTCCCGGCAATGCCGCACGTTCCGGCAACCTGGTTCCGTCCTTGCTGTAGGTGGCGGGCGGGCTGGCGGCTGGAGGTGGTGGAGGAGGTGGAGGAGGAGGAGGAGGAGGAGGAGGAGCAGGAGCAGGAGCAGGAGGAGGAGCAGGAGCAGGAGGAGGAGGAGGAGGAGGAGGCTGCGCCGACATGAGCTTCTTTGACCTTCTGGCTTAACCCGCCTCCCGCTTGGGCTTGTGACGTAATTGATGTCAGCGCCAAAACCTATGAAGGATGCTTGACGCCCGGTTTCTCTCCAGAATCTGTGAAACAATCGACTTTCGCATTCGCGGGTCCGGGATGGAGCTTCTTCCGCACGCCTTCCCCTTCCGGCCGGGCATTTCCGTTTCTGGCACGGCATTCCCTACCCGCAACAAGTCCCGCCTCCGTTTTCCGGCAGAGGGGGTGACCTGCGGCAGCGACCGGAGCAACCGCTTTTCCTGGAGCCGCCTTGCTGCACAGGCCCGACGTCGGCCTTCCGTAAGGCGCCCGCCGCGACGGCAAAAGCACCCCCAAGCGGGCCTGCGGTGGTTGCCGAAGGAGCCGGGAATCCCGGACGAAGCAACGGTCAAGCCCCCCCTTTTACGCCTCTTCATGGCCAGGAGATAGACGGGCCATCCTTCCGGGAGGCTCCTTGCCATTCGCGCGGCGGCGCGATCCTGGCAATCAACCTGCCTCAAACGCGTCTTTTCTTGTCCCGTAATTGAAGCGTCCCGAGCGAGCAAGCCCCCGCGAGCCCTCCCGAAGAGCCAGCAAAGGGTACGGGTGCGCTCCCGTACCGGAACGCTCTCCCTGGGCAAGACAGCCGAGGACTTGAAGCGGCGCGGGAACGGAAAGCGCCTGGAGTCGGCGCTACGGCTCCTTGACCGCTCTGATCTCTCGGAGACCACCGGAAAACGTGGTCTCGAACGCGGCGTTACGGACCGGGCGGTGTTCCGCTCGAACCTCCCGGGGACTCGGACGGACGAACCGGGCATCGCGGCTTGATCCGGCATTCGCGAAGAAGTAAAATATCAACTTCAGATTTTCAAGAAAGGGGAGAGAGCCGTGGATTACGAAATGATGCACAAGGATATCCCCTCCGCAGTTATTAAACTCTCTTCCGAACAAGGAAAAACATACGTCGAAAAAATTCTTTCCCTGCATAATGTCGATCATTTGCCCACAGGTACCGTCTATCCGGGAGCGCGCGTGGCAAATCCCAGAAGGATAGAGAACTGGATTAACGAAAGGTCCATACCGAAAGAAAGATCGGGGCTAAAAAGAATAATCGACTATCTCGGCCTGCCGTATCCGAACCAGCTCCTGCTCGACTCGCTTGGCCTATCGCTCTCCGATCAATATTGGATGAGGCCTTTAGGCAGCGGCATTGCCTGGCGCGACGTTAATTTTTTCCAAAACGAGTTCTCGAAAGATCTGGGCGAAATCCTAACGGGAGAGGCGAATGACGCCAAAGGACGGATTTTCGTCTCGCCAGACGCCTCTTCGTCGGGAAACCTGCCCAAGAAATGGATCGTCAGCGAAGGCAGAAGGATCCTGATGAAGGGAGGCAAGTTCCCTTATTTCCAGGAGCCCCAGAATGAGGCGATAGCCTCGCGGGTGATGGAATCCCTCGGAATAGAGCACGTAAACTACGAACTCGCCTTCGTTCGGGACAAGGCATATTCGCTGTGCGAGACTTTCGTGGATTGCAATACCGATTTCGTTTCGGCCTATTACATCGCGGACATGTGCTCCGGCATGCCGTCTGACGAGTCGGAAGCGTACTATTTTTTTCTCGAATGGTGCGAGAGAAGGGGTATCCCGGGGGCGCGGGAAGCCATGGACCGAATTTTCGTCGCTGATTTCATTTTATTGAATACCGACAGGCATCTTAACAATTTCGGAGCGCTCAGGGACGCGGAGACGCTTGAATGGAAAGGGTTTTCCCCGGTATTCGACACCGGAAACTGCCTCTGGAACGAACACGCCACCGAGATAATTTATTCTGACGCATTTGCTGAATGCAAACCTTTCTGGAGCGATTTCCGTGAACAATTACGTCACGTGAGCGATTTTTCCTGGATAGATTTGGAGAAGCTCAACGGCCTTCCTGAATTAATCCCAGCTATGTTCAAACAGACCAAGACAATCACGCCTGAACGCGTAGGTTTAATTCACGGATGTTTTTGGTCGCGAGTTAAATTTCTGGAAAACTCCATCCGCAACCCCTAAATCTTTCCCGCTTAGACTGATAAACTTCCCGTTTCGGGCAGAGGCAACGATTTGATTTAAGGAGCTGAGACCTCGGTGACGGGTTAGGCAACACCGTGTTCGACGTGGCCATGTAGAAAGCAAACTTCCCGAAAGGCCTCTCCAGGGCCGCCATGACTGGGGCGGTCGGGCCCGCCCGCGTGTCGATGATGGAGAAAATTGGCTACGTCTTCCGCGTCCCGTGACAGCGTCCGGACAAATCTTTCGCCCATCGCTTCAGCAACTCGCGGTCCTGCGGCGGGCAACAACGCCACAGCGCCAAAGCCATCGGCGGGAGCCCCCTCACTTGCACGGAATTCGCTCCCGGAACCATCTTCACATCTTCACATCTTCACATCTTCACATCTTCACATCGCCTCATACCCCTGAGCCCAGCCTCCGCCACTCCCCCCTCAATCCCCCTCAGCCAGGGAAAGGCCAGGGCGGGAAGGCTCACCTCCAATCTCCGATTATTACGAAGGGCGCCCAGTACAGAGGATGAGAGAAGCCCGTTCCCTCCCACAGGGGCGCCCGGCCGTCCGGGCCCTCCGGCAGGCCGGACAGCGCCCCGCGGCCGGCGTCGGGGGAGGCGGACTTGTCGTTCATAACAAGGAGCTGGGCCCCGCGCAGGGCCTGGGCCTTGCCTTGGCCTTCCAGGTAGC
>JAIRZX010000438.1 GCA_031267005.1 Deltaproteobacteria bacterium | reverse complement strand
CGCCGCCCCCCCCGCCCGCCCCGGCCCCCCCCCCCCCGCCGCCCCCCGCCCCCCCCGCGGTGGCGGAGGAGGAGGAGGAGGAGGAGGAAGAGGAAGAGGAAGAGGAGGAAGAGGAAGAGGCCAGGAAAGGCTCCAGGCCCACCTCGGCCAGGCTGACCACAGCCGAAGGGGCGTCGCAGACGCGAAGAGTGGAGGCGACGAGGCGGTCCCTTTAAGCCGCCTGCACGGCGTTTTCGGCAACCTCCTTGTCGCGCAACTCTCCCTGCTATGATGATTTCGGGGTCCTGGCGGAGGATCATGCGGATGATGCTCCCGAACGCGATGCCACGATACCTCCCTTGGGCTTGACGCCTATCTGGTCCATCTGCTCGTGGACCATCTCTATCCGATCCTCGACGGCAGTGGCGTTGATCTCCGAGGTGGCTATCTGGAGCGGGGCGGAATAAAGCGCGGCGCTCTTGACGCTTCCGGTCGGGCCCGCCACCGGCATTATGCCGTGGGGGTGCTGGGCGAACTCCTGCCACGCGGAGAAGCCGTCCTTGTTGCGGAGCATCGGCTTCAAGTCCGGGAACAGCGCTTCCCGGTCCAGGATACGCATGGCCACTGTTTCCCCGAAGGCTACCGGCACGGCGGAGACGCGCCCCACCGCCTCGAAGTCGCGGCGCGCTATCTTTACGGGCCCGCCCTGGCGCTTTCTCCTCCCGGCTATGCCCAGACGGGATATGGTCTTGATGCGGGGGACGATGGCGGGGTGGGCGGGGGCCTGTACATCTCGTTGAGGGCCCCGCCGAAGCGCATGCGGACCGACATGCAGTCCCGCTTGGGTTCCGGGTGGATGTCCGGGACGTGCCCGCCGAAGGCCTCGGCGGGAGGAGTTCGATTAGGTTCTTGATGTGCTCGTCTTCGCCGTTTATTTCCGAAGCGTTATTGAGCAACACGTGCCGCTCAAGGTTCGTGACGTCCAGCCCCAGCCTCGAACCTCCCGAGAAGAGCCCTCCCGGCGGCGGCGAGCCGGAGCCTTGCCGCCTCCCAGGCGCGGCGAACTCTGCCATTTATTTCAAAAGCGCTCCCAGGCCCGCGAAGCGTACAGGAAGTCCAGCTGGCGGGCTGGGTTCGGCAGGCTCTGCTGGTCGCGCTGGCCAGGAGAGCGCCGAGAGCCCCCCGCACCACTGGGGCAGCCGGGTTAACGTAAGGATGCCGTCGTTCAGGCGCGAGAGGGATCTCCCAGCAGGGAGTCCGGTCACGGTCCTCTTCAGGATGATCTCGTCCGAGGGGTTTTGCCCTGGGTCGCGAAGAGCCCCTCGAAGGAATCGGGACCAGAGAAGGCGAAGAGGGGCTCCGCGGCGAGAGCGCCCGCCCCGTCCCGGACCATGTCCGCCGAGGTCTTGCCGCCCGGAGGAGCCCCAGGACCACGGCCAGGACGCTCTTGCCTGCCCCCGTCTCCCCGGTCAGGACGTTGGCCAAGGTCCGAAGGAGAGCGAGAGCGTCTCTGTGAGGGCTATGTTCCGTGCCCGGAGTTCGGCTAGCGTGCTTCGACCCACCAGGCAATGGCATCCCGGGGCGGCGGGGGGTTCTAGAGCCGCCTTTCGGAGAGCTGGCCCTGAGGCCCTGAGGACTTGCGGCTTGGAGCAATAGGGGGAGCATGGCGCCGCTTTGGAACGGGGGGAGAAATGGGGCGGGGGGCTAGCTGCCGTTGCCGTTGCCGTTGCCGCTGCCGCTGCCGCTGCCGTTGCTGCGGCGTGTAGCGTTTGGGCGCGAGCGCCTGAAACCTGGCGGCTTAAGGGCTTAATGGGGTTTCGGGAGTTACGGGGAATTCCGGGGGGAAGCCGGGGAAAGCGGCCTCAGGGCCGAGTTGATTCACGGGAACGCGGCCGTCCCCTTCCGGCGCTTAAGGCGCGGCCGCCGGGCCGGACCGACGGGGCGCGGACGGGCCGCTGGGGAGCCGCGGCGGCTGAAAGGCAAATGCCGGTCGGGAGGGACAGGCCCGGGCCAGGTTAAAAGGCGCATTGTTCCCGGTTTGCCCGTCGGGTGCCAGTTGGAAAATCATGTTGAAGCAAGCCACGCAAATATCGCGCCAAGACTGCACAACGGGCTCTTTCCCTCTCCCCGCTTCCGGGAGGCGCGTCCGGGCGTTAGGCCTTGGCGAAGGGAAGCCGGAAGCCGGGCGGGGGAGGGTGCCACATGCCTGGGCCGTTATCCTTCGGTATTCTGGAGTCCTCGGAAAACCAAGCTTAAGCTTCGAGCTTGTTTCCTCCGGGCTCTTGCCGGCGTCGCGGATGGCTTGGACGGCAACGGCAATAAAGTGAGCTTTACTCCGCAAGGAGGGACTCGAGCTTCCCGCCCGAGTCTTGCGCGCCGGATGCTCCGGAATCCCCCGACGCGGTCGTCTTTGGGAGCGCCATGAAGCGGCTCCGGGCCGATGCCGGGAGCGCGGGGAACTCCATGGCACAGCGGATATCGGGAAATTGAATCAGCAACGGTTGCGGCTTTTGCTGGATGGGGTTTTTGAGGCCGTTCGTTTAAGGTTAGGGATGCGAAGCTGGAGGGAGGGGTAGACCGGCGGCGCCGGACTGCCTTCACGAAAGTACCCGGAAGTGGCTGGCTCGCGCCGACCTGAGAGAAGCACGGCTTTTGGGCCTTGACTGTCGAAAGGGGAGCGCCATGGCCTCGCGCGTATGTCTCAAGGTTCCGTTACCCGGAGTTATAATGTCAGAGGACGGCAATTGTTTTGGATTGTTTGTCGGACCAGACAACTTTTTTGAATCTTACCATCACATCAGACGTGCCGTAGACAGCAACGGCTGCTGCGTACACGTCAGAGGTTTCACCGAGATATTTTTTCGCATAATTTTTTTGTAATAATTGCTGAAAAGCGTTTCTTATCATTGTTTGGAGTTTGCGTGTTATGAATTTGGTTCTCTTTCCTATGACGATTTCGCTGTCAGGGACAGGAATTTCCGCAGTCTTATTCGAGATAGCTGTTGCCTCGAACTTCATTTCTATGACAACCCATTCGTTATGAGGTCCCTGTACGGCCAGATCGGCCCTGCCTATATCGGAGGATGGTTCAGGCATGGATAATCTGTTTCCGAATTCCTGGAGAAGTTGCAATATGGATCTAAAAAAGAATTCGTTCTGCCTCACGGGTTCTTGCTGGCCGTTTCGGCCCCCAGAATTGCGCTGAATTATTCCGGCTAGGATAGCCGAGAGGTACAGTTCGCATTTGTCAGAGTCGCGGGATCCGAAAGCATCGAGAAATTGAATATATTTTTCATTTAGGAATTGTTCATAATCTGATGTTTTGGGTGGAGCGAGGAAACCTGCCAAAAGTTCCCGGCGTATCGAATCCCTGATCTCGTTGTTAGGTATTTCAAGGTGGTATTTTTCGGTGTTGCCTGTACCGGTAACGCTGCTGACTGTAAGGTATCCGGCCTGCATGAGGAGCACGGTTGCGTTTAAGTCGTTCAAATCCATTTCAGGGAAAGAATCGATGAAGGACAGGTCTTGGTCGAACACCTTAAAATAATCGATATCGTTCTGCGATATCCGGCTCGTAAGCAAGGAGGACCCGGTTTTATACTACTAATAATTTTTGAATGATTTATGTTTGAAAAAGCTAAGTACAGATAAAGGATTGAGTACTTTGGATTCCCCGTCCCATGAATAACCGTTGTACCATTGAATTATGCTGTCTAGAAGGTCGTCAACTGTGGAATTTTGGCAAAGTTCTCTAGATTGTTTCAAAGCCAAGAGAGTAGGCTCTAAATATTGAGAAAAAGTTGATTGTATCTCTTGTTTCGTGAACCCGCATATCGTAGAGAAATGCTTATCTAACGAAATGTCGCAAACAGTGTTCATGCTCGAGAACACCGATATTTGCCTGAATTTAGTGATTCCGGCAATTAAAACAAAGCGTAAAAAATTTGAGAGCCCTTTGACGGCAGAATAAAATTCGCGAAGCGTGAGTCTGATCGACTCTAATTCTGTATTATATCCGATGTTCCCTATGAGAGGAAAATCGTATTCGTCAATGAGAAGCACTACGTTTCGCTCATCGAGCGGATTAAAATCGGAACCGTTCTGCTGACAAACTGACTGATGTCTCCTGGACAGCTTCAAGATCAGTTCTGCAATGGCGGTGGAGGGATTGCGAGCTTCAAGGGAGATGCCATCATAAAAAGCGATATTCTTGATTCGAAGGAACAAGGATTCATTGAACTGGGCAGGGTCCGAACCTATGGTGTTAAAGGGGATACGGATCACCGGAAATATGTCCCACTTACCCCCGAGGCGTTTCTCTATCTCGAGTCCTGAAAAGAGCTCGCGTTTGCCCTCGAAGATTCTTTGGATCGTGTCAAGCAGAAGGGTCTTGCCGAATCGCCTGGGACGCGAAAGAAAGATTGGGACTTGAAATTCCGGGTCGTATATCAGGTCGTGAATGAAACCGGTCTTGTCTACGTATAAGCGACGGCTGTCGATGAGCAGTTTAAAGCTCTCCACGTTTACGCCGAAAGGATTTTTTATGATGGGGGTTTCAGTCATGTTGCAGGCCTCAGTCTGAGAGATTGACGAGCGGCGTAACTGCGGAGTCGGAAAAGAACAAGTTGGGCCGCAAGCTCTGAACACGCTCCAGGCAACTTTCGGAACTCTGAAGCGGGCTCCGGCTTCGATCGAGAAAGCCCCGAAGATAGCTTTTCTCAAAAAAAGACCTTAGCCTGATTTAATATACCCTTTTACGACGACAAACGCAACCGTGCAGTTGCGTTGTTGCGTTAAGACCACCGTCGATCCTTTTAAGGGACGCATGAGCTTGAGCCGGGCAGGGAGGCGAATACTCTGCCCAGGATTTCCAAGGCAAGAATTATGGCGAGGCTCGGCGAAAGTCGCGCGGGGCTCGGAACCAGTCGCGAATCCATCCCGGCGGAAGGGAGACTTTCAGACAGGCCGAGCAGCTTGGGTATCCGCCCGGCGAGGTAAGGCCCGCGGCGGTTTCGGCGAGTCGGACGTGAACGCAAGCTCCGCAAGAGCCCTCTTAGAGGCAGCGTTAGCTTCGGAAAGACGCACGCGGAGTTCTCTCGGATGTCTCACTTGCTCCCTACGGAGACGATAACCCCATCTAAGACTGCGGGGGAGGGCGCTCTTGGGAGGGAGGATCCGCTAGTTTCGCGGGCTTGCCGCTCTGGCTATTCCGTATAGAGAGGGAGAGGCCCGGTCGTTCAGCGTCGGTCGCTACGGAGTAAGCCTAGCGTAAGCGAGCGCTATTACATGAAGCCGCCGCAAGAAGTCCGCCCGGTTGCACGAGATCAATTGGACACCTCATTCCTGCCGGTAATATGCGGTTACGTCGGCAACGCCTTCGACGAAAAACAGACTGTATCCGTTCACAGGGGAAAAGCCCCCCCAGGTCTCTGGCCTTGCCCCAGGACAGCATCCCACTTCCATCAGGAACGCCATTCCCTGACTCAGGGTAGCATCCCCCCTGCTCCAGGACCTACATCCGCTGCCTCAAGAAATCCTCCCTCCCGCACCTGGAAGCCAATCCTATGACCAGTACACCATCCCGCCTGCACAGGATCACCATTAGCCACCGCCAGGACTGCCTCAGACCTGCCTGGAGAACGACTCCATCCTGACACAGGAAGCCCCCCTTGTGCCCGGGAACGGATACTAATCCCCTTTGCCCGTCGATTTATTTCGGCTCTTCGCGGAAACCGGTGCGCTGGGGCCAGCGGGGCGGGAGCGGGCGAGCATCCCAATTTGAAGCTTCATCTCTAGAACGCTGATTGTTTACGGCTTGCGGAGGTTATTCCG
>JAIRZX010000425.1 GCA_031267005.1 Deltaproteobacteria bacterium | reverse complement strand
GCGCCTTGAGGCCGTCCGTGCCAGGCGGCCAGAAGCCCGGGCGTCCCGGAGCCTTCAAGCCCGGCGGCCAGGCGTCCGGGAGGGCGTTCGGGCCCGGAGGCCCGGAGACCGGGCGCCCGGGAGGCTCCGTCCCCCGAACCCCGGGGGCCGGGAAGCCGTTTTGGGACGTGCGCTCCAAGGGCGGCCCCCGCAATGGGGCGGGCTATGAGGGCGCCGGGAGTTCCGGGCCCGAGGACGAGTTCGCCCCCTTCCCTCCCAGGAAGCTCAAGAATAAGATACCCCGCACCCGCCTCGGCGCCTACGAGCCCAAGCCCGGCGCGGCTGCTCCCGCCGACGGGCGGGCCGCCCCCCCCCTCAAGGGCAAAGGGCCGGCCCGCTTGCGAGGCCCTCAGGCCGGCAAAGCCCGTCCCCCGGTTGAGCCCCGGCCAGCGAAGGGCGGCGACCGGGACGACGTGGAGCGGGAGTCCCGCGACCGCAGGGAGCTGGGGAGCCGGGACCGCGAGCAGGCCGAGACCCGGGATCCCGAAGGGCTGGAGGGCCGGGCTCCCGAGGAACAGGAGACCCGGGACGACGAACGGGCCGCTGGGCTTCAGGCCGGAGGCGGCGAAGGCGGCGGGCTTCAGGCCGGAGGCGGCGAAGGCGGCGGGCTTCAAGCCGAAGGCGGCGAAGGCGGCGGGCTTCAAGCCGAAGGCGGCGAAGGCGACGGGCTTCAAGCCGAAGGCGGCGACGGCGGCGGGTTTCAAGCCGAAGGCGGCGAAGGCGGCGGGTTTCAAGCCGAAGGCGGCGACGGCGACGGGCTTCAAGCCGAAGGCGGCGACGGCGGCGGGCTTCAAGCCGAAGGCGGCGACGGCGAAGGGCTTCAAGCCGAAGGCGGCGACGGCGGCGGGGACGACGCTTTGGAGGACCAGGACGGCGAGGCTCCATTTGCCTGGTCCATCGGGGAAAACGCCATCCTGAACGCGCCGGGGACTTACTTAATGCCCGGTACGGGCCGTTTCCACAAGCCCGTGAAACTCGACCCCGACGGAACCGGGTTCTCCCGCGTGCCGTCAAGGGCAGGCGCCGCTCCCGGGGCGGAGGCGGCCTCCCCGCCCGGCGGCGGGGACCGGCCCAACGGTTACGGGACCGCCTCCGAGGTGGTGGGGGTCAACGCCGTGGCCGAGGCCCTGGAGGCCCGCGGGGACACTTTGAGGCGGCTGTACCTGAGTTCCACCCGCAGGCCGTCGGCGCCCGTGAAGGCCTTGATGGATAAGGCGGCGTCCCTGGGCTCTCCGCCGAGGAAGGTGCCGCCGTCGTTTTTCGCGCGCTTCGCGCCACGGGCCCACCAGGGCATCTGCGCCGTCTTCGACGAGCTCGCCCCGCTGGATCTGGAAGACTTCCTGGACGCGCTTCCCCCGGAGGGCCCTTCCCTGGTCCTGGCGTTGGACCACATCGAGGACCCGGGCAACCTGGGCGCCGTGATGCGCTCCGCCTGGGCCTTCGGCGCACACGGGGCAGTGGCCCCCCGAGACCGCTCCGCGGGCATAACCCCCGCCGCCGCCAAGGCGGCGGCGGGCGGCCTGGAGAGGGTGCCCTTCGCCCGCGCCGTAAACCTCACCAACGCCTTGAAGCTGCTCAAGAAGAAAGGCTACTGGATAGTGGGCGCCGAGGCCTCCGGCGGCTCCGAGTTAGCCTCCTTCGACTTCCCGGAGCGCTCCGCGCTCGTTTTGGGCGGCGAAGGAAGGGGCCTGGGGAGGCTCGTGTCGGAGGCGGCGGACTTCCTGGTGAAGATCCCTCTTGCCGACGGGGCCGAGTCCCTGAACGTCTCCTCGGCGGCGGCGGTCTTCATGTACGCTTACAGGACCCGCTTCCCGCTCGCCTGAGCCGGAAGGAACCCTGACGAACAGGCGCGCAGGCGCGTGCCCGCGCGAGAGGCGCCGTTGCGCGTGCCCGCGCGAGAGGAGGGGCCTGAATCCTCCCGCACACTCAGGAACCCTCCAGAGCCCTTCGGAGCCCGTCCTCCAGCGCCCTTCTGCTGGCCCGCCGCCCCGTCCTTTCCTGCCCCATGTGAGCGCGGAGGGCGCGGAGGGCGCGCAGTTGCGCAAGCGATACGGCGCCTCCGGGGATTTCCTCCGTCGTGCCCTGCCCTCTCCGGTCCAGGGTCAGGGGCAGGGTCAGCCTCCGGTTCAAACTCAAGTTCAGGTTCAGGCTCCTGTCAGGGATTAGCGGGCCGCAAACGGCTCTTGCCCCGCCCGGAACAGCACGCCCCGGCTTAAACCCGCCGAGGCGCCGATCCGAACCTGGGCCTTTTCCCGAAACGGCCTGCGGGATCGCCCTACGGGTACGGACCCCGCTGGCGGGAACGCCGCAAAGCCTTGCCCGGGAACGCCCGCGCCGCAAACGGAGCGCCGGGGCTCTTCTAAACGAACTTGACATAATGCCGCTGATTCTTTAGCATCTGCGGCACAGCGGCAAAAACCAACCCCTCTCCCAGAGAGGGCCGCACCGATCCGGGTGCGGCACCCAGCCGCCGCGATTCGCACACTCCTCCCTAACCCCAGCTGAAGCCTTTGCCCTTCCGGCGCGACCGCCGCGTCCCCCTCACCCCAGGAAGCCTCTCCGGCTCCCGCCCGTCCCCGCGGCGGCGCGCCGGGGCGGTCGACGCGGCCAAGGTGCGCCCATGTGCGGTTTCGACGACAATATACTCACGGCCTTGGCCGACGAAGGCCTTATAAGGGATCTGCTTAGCCAGCTCCTGGAGAACGGGGCCCCCCTGGCGGTCCGCATATGCAGGCTGTTCACTCCGGAGCAGGCCTCGGATCTCATCTGCCGCAAGCCGCCCAAGGAAAGGGCCGCCAAGGCGCTCTCCATCCTGGCATCCTGGACGGAGGCCGAGCGGAGCCTGTGGCCGAAGGCCCCTGGCGCGACGGGGGCGGACCGGCGGCTGAGGGCCCTGTCCGCCCACGCGACGGGCGCGGCGGGCCGGCTTGACTTTAGCCTGCGCCCGGACGCCGGCGAGACCCTGGAAGCCATAGCCGCCGGGGCCGCGGCAAATCCGGGGCCGGCCGTCGCGCGCTGGGAAGCCTTAAGGGACCTTTGCGCCGCTGAAGGGCTTATCTCCGGGGCCGCGGCCGAGCTGGGCGGGCTGTTCAGCAAGGCGCCCGCCTCCAGCCGCAATGCCCCCGGCGCTCCCGGCGCGGGCTCCGGGAACGGGGGCTCCGCTGACGCCGCCGAGAGCGTGTTCCGCCTGATAGACGAAACGAAGGGCCGCATCTCTTCCGTCCTGGGCCGGCTCTCGGCGTCCGGCGTCCTGGACGGTTCGGACGCCCCGGCTTTCGACGCCTTCGAGAAAGCGGGCTCGGATCCCGTAGGCCACTTCGCATCCTCGCTCGCGGCCTGGCTCGCCCGCATCGCCGAACGCAAGGCGGAGGAAGCCCGTGGCCTGGCCGAGGCGAGGGGCCTCGGGCGCGGCGGAACTGCCCGCCGTGAAGAAGCTGGCGGGCCGAAAATCCTCGAATCCGAAAAGGAGCGCGAGAGGCTCGAGGCCGGGGGGAAGGCCAGCCTCAAGGCCGAAGAGGAGCGCGAGAGGCTCGAGGCCGGGGAGAAGGCACGCCTCGAGGCCGAAGAGGAGCGCGAGAGGCTCGAGGCCGAGGAAATAGTCCGCCAAACCAGCCGGGAAGCCGAAAATGAGCGCAGGAAGCTCGAGGCCGAGGATATTGCGCGCAAGATGGCCGAAAGGGAGAGCAAGAGGCTCGAGGCCAAGGAGAACGCCCGCAAGGAGGCCGAAAGGGGACGGGCGAAGTATAAGGCCAGGGAGAAAGTGCGCCGGGAGGCCGCGAGCGAGCGAGCGAGGCTTGAGGCCGAGAAGAAGGCTCGCCAGGACGTCAGAAAGGAGCGCAGGAAGGAAGAGGCCGAAGGGAAGAAGGCCCGCCGGGAAGCCAGAAATGAGCACTATAAGGCAGTGGCCAAGGAGATAGCTTTCCAAAAGCGCAAGAGGAAGGGCGACCTTCTCCGCATCATCCGCGCCGCGAGAAGCAACTCCCCGCTAGACCTCATGCGCATTGACGAATTGATTTACCGGAACGATATGTTCGAGAACGCGCCTAACCCGGCAGCGGATATCATCACGGAGTGGATGGAATCCAGGTCCGGCATCAATCGCAATCGAACTTTCCCCTTGAACGGGTTCTCGATCGAATTAGTTTCCATGATCTTAAATGGCGGCCCCCCTGGCTGGATTTCGAGCAGGATCCTGCCAAAGGTACCTTACACCTACTCCGAGCCCGACTATAGCTATCCTTCAGTGGCAAGCGCTCCCAAGAAGGCGCCAGACGTTATGCCTGGGCTGAATGCGCTTTCCAAGGAATCCGAAGCAAGCGAACCTGGTGAGGCTCCGACGGACGAACCTGACTCCGCATCGCAACCCGCCTCGCGGGATGCCGCTGAGACCACTCATGAGGCGATAGCTCATGACGCCTGCGAAAAACCAGCGCCCGCGAAGGATGCCAAGGAGGGAAAGGAGGATAAGGGGGATAGGGGGGATAGGGGGGATAGGGGGGATAGGGGGGATAGGGAGGAAGAGGAAGATAAGGAGGAAGAGGAGGAGGAGGATAAGGAGGAGGATAAGGAGGAGGCGAAAGAGCCCGGTCCTGCATCTGCCGGTCCCTTAAAATCTCCTCCAGACCTTTCCCGGTTCGCATACTGGCAACAGCCTGACCAGTCAGATCTTAACTGGACTGGATCTTCAATATCGCATTCAGTTGATGCGGCGTCCGCGAAAAGCGATGTTACAGATATTTCAAATACTGAACCGGAATCAGCGCAGGAGCCCGCTCCGCCTTTAGCCGAGACGGCTTCCCCTCCCGGCAAGGACGAATCCGACGAACGGGGCGGCAGTGTCGGGACGGACGCCGAGGTCGCCGAGGTCGGTTCCGGAGGCGATGGTGCCGAGAGCGGGACGGGCTCCGCGACCGGTACCGACGGCAAGGACGACGTAGCTGTTGCTGCTACGGAGGAGGAGGAGGAGGAGGAGGAGGAGGAGGACGCTTCCTGGCTGGCCGAGCTGGAGCTGAGACAGAAGGACATCGACGCGCTGCACGGGTACCTCGCGGCCAGGGCCGTCCCCGGCCCAGGCCCAGGTCCCGAGCCGGAGCCCGCCGCCGGGGACGCTTCAGCGCTGCTGAGGGGGCTTGAGAATTACCTCGTGGACGACGGGCAGCTCGCGGCGCTGTATTGGTACTCGCGGGCCAACCCGGGCGGGTGGGTCGGCCCCTGGCTCGCCGAGACGCTGTACCTGGGCGCGAACTGCCGCTACCTGCACCACGACTCGCTGAGGCGCCTCTCCGAACTGCTCGCCGACGGCCCGGAACGCATGGCGGCCATGGACGGAAGGCAACTGAACCTCCTGGCGGCGTCCCTCGTGAGGCCGGGCTTGACCTTCCAGGACCCCGGCCTCGTAAGGCTCCTCCGCGAACTCGCCCCCGAACGGCAGTTAAGGCCCAAGCTCGGGCAGCTTTTGGCCGAAATAGCCACGCGCAACGAGCACGGCGAAATCACCCTGGGCGCGGAGACCATAAGCGAGGCCGCGGCCGAGGCCAGGAGGGCCGAGGAGTTGGGCCGCCTGGAAGAGGAAACGGAACGCTGGACGACGAACGCGCCCCGCCAGACCATACTCTACGCGCTGGCCTCCGACATCTTCCATATCCTGGTCTCCCCCAACGGCGAGCTCTACGGGCTCGTCCAAGCCGCCCGCGCCGCCCGCTCGGAGGCTGAGCTGGACGCCCTGGAGGCTTCCGCGGGAGAGTGGACGGACTATGCCTTCATCCAGAAGCAGATCCAGGAAACCCAGAAGCTTATGTACAAGTCCGCCGGGCCGAGGAAAATCATCGCCCGCGCCAAGGGCAAGCTCCACGAGAAGATCCGCGCGGCGGCCGAGCTCGCGCTGCGGTGGGCCGCCCATAACCGCGCGGGGCTCCGCTCCCGCCGGGACGCGTCGGTGAGGACGCATCTCCTGAAGGTGCTGAAGTCGCTCTCCGAGATGGCGGGCCCGCCCGAGCTCCCGCCTCCCGACCAGCCGGAAGACGCGGCGGGGAGGGCGCTTTCGAGGGTGCTCTCGGAGCTCGCGGGGGGCTACTCGGCCTCGTTCGAGGACGAAGGCGCGCCGGAGGCCCCGCCTCCGGGGCTCCCGGAGCTGGAGACCCGCCTGAGGCTCTGGCTCCTGAAAGCCCGGGGCCCCGCCGTCGAGGCGGAAGGCGGGGGGCTGGACTTCGCATGCTTCTTCGAGGCGCTCTTGAACGGGAAAAGCGAGTTCGAAAACTGCCTGGACCAGCTCCGCGACGGTTACGGGACGCACCTGGTGGCCGCGGCGCTGGCCGCTGACCCCGGACTCGCGGACGGGAAGGACCCCGGCACCGGGCGCAGTCTGGGCGAGCTTTTGAAGGACGCCTGCGGCGCCTTCGCCCGCGGCATGGCCATAGAGCTCGCGGAAGCGCGGGACTCCGTGGAGGAGCAGCACGTGGGGGGCGCCATCCAGCGCCTGAAGCGGGACGAGTATTCGGCGGAGCTGGAGGCCTTCCTGCTGGCCGCGGAGGGCGTCCCCGAACTCCGGGAACGGGACGCGGGAGAGGCATTGAAGGGGCGCCCCGACGTCATGAGGCGGCTCGCCTCGGCCCGGGCGAGGATACGCGCGATCCGCGCGGAGTTGGACGCCTCGGCGGAGGAGGCGTCAGCGAAGGCCGAGGCGAGGCTGGCGGAGCTGAAATCCCGCTGGGCCGTCCCTGAGGACGCCGAGGCCCTCGTCCGCTGCATGATAGCCGACAGGGAGTACGCCGCCGCGCAGGACCAGCTGCGGAGGATAACAAGGGCGCTGGAGGGCGGGGAGCCCCTCGCAGCGGCCCCGCGGCGGCGCGGCGCGTCGTACGCCGAGGCCTTCTACTGGGCCCTGGACTCCATCCACGGGCGGGGCGCCAAGGCGGACGCCGCCAGGGGCGAAGGGGAGCGCGGCGGGGCGGGCGACGGCCTCGCCGCGGTATGGAGGACGCTGGGCGCGCACAAGGCCATGAGCTCGTCCCCCAGGAGGTTCTACTCCGCGAGGCTGGCGGAGCTTTTGAGGAGCCTCGGGTTCGCCTTCGACGCCACGGTGAACCTCTCCGAGAACTGGAAGCCGGAGGGGAGGCCGTTCTTCTGGACGCGGCTCGCCTTGGACGGCGTGGCCATAAGCTCCGTGCTCCCGCGCTGGGGTTCCAAGGCCCAGGGCCGGCACGCGATACTCATGGCATGGGGGGCCCTCACTTCCGGGGACATCGTGAGGCGCGTAGGCTCCTACGCGGACGACTCTTCCGGGTCGGTGATGGTCCTGTGCTTCGGCCGGCTGAACCGCGCCAGCCGCGAAATCCTGGGCCGCGACTGCCGCCGCGCGAAGCTCTGCCCCGTCGTGGTGGACACCAACCTCGTGGACTGGCTCTCGGCGTCGGGCCTGGACCCCCTCGAGCGCACCGCCGCCGTGCTGGAGGCGGGGGCGGCGGGCGGCTGGGACAACCCCTACACCCCGGACGCGGCCGGGGCCGTGCCCGGGGAGATGTTCTACGGCCGCGAGAGCGACATAGACGAGCTGTGGAACCAGCACGGGAGCTGCCTCGTGTACGGCGGGAGGCAGCTGGGCAAGTCCTCGATGCTCCTGCAGCTCCAGCGCCGCCGCCACCGCCCGTCGGAGGGCGACTACGTCCTTTACCAGAGCGCCCGGTACGCGGCCACCCTGGACGACACCGTGGACTCCATGCTCCGCTCGGCCGATCTGGGCGCCCCCGGCGCCGCCCCGGGCGCCGCGTCCGCCCGCATCGTAAAGCTCCTCGCGCCCGCGCCGAAGGGGAAGTGCCGCAGGCTCCTGCTCCTGATAGACGAAAGCGACAGGCTCCTGGACGCGGAGCGCGAGAGCGGCTTCGCCCGCCTCGAGGCCTACCGGGACGCCATGCAGGCGACGGGCAGGAGATTCAAGATGGTGCTCGCGGGCACCCACTCGGTGCAGCGCTTCCGGCGCTTCCCGAACGATCCCCTGAAGCATTTCGGCACGCCTTTGTGCATAGGCCCCCTGGACTCCGCGGACGCCTTCAGCCTCATAGAGCGGCCCATGAAGGCGCTGGGCATGGCCTTCGAGTCGCCCTCGCTCATCTACAAGGCCCTCACTTTGACGAACTACCACCCGAGCCTCATGCAGCTCGTGTGCCACGCGCTGGTGCGGCACGTGCTCCGCACGGGCGAGGACGCAACCTGGACGCCCCCCTTCAGGATCGGCAAGGAACTCATGGACGGGGTCTTCCGCAACCCCGAACTCCAGGAGCAGATGCGGGCCCGCTTCGAGTGGACGGTGGATCTCGACTTGCGCTACCGCGTGATAGCGTACGTCGTGGCCTTCATGGAGGACAGCGAAGGCGCGGGGGAGGGGCGCGCCGGCTTCGGCGCCCAAGAGGTCCTGGAGCAGCTCAAATCCTTCTGCCCCAAGGGCTTCGGCGACGCAGACTCCGGCCAGACGGAGATCCTGATGGGCGAGATGGAGGGGCTGGGGCTCCTGCGCAGGACCCGCGACCGCTTCGCCATCAAAAGCGAGATCATCTTGAAGCTCCTCCTTGCGGACGGGGACCTGTTCTCGGAGCTGGAGAAATTCGAGGGCCTGGAATTCCCCCCCCTCCCCGGCCCCGAAGCCATAAGGCGCCTCATTCCCGGAAGCGCGGCCTGCGCGGGGCTTCCCAGCCCCCTCGCCTACTCCGTCGAAAACTCGCTCCGCGCGGGCGGCTGCGAGTGCCGCGTCATAGTCGGCTCCGAGGCCCTGGGGCTCTCCCGTGTAGTCCCCGCGCTCGCTACCCTGTTCGCGGACGGCCACCGGGAGGCGCGCCCGGAGGATTCCGTCCTGGTCGTCCCGGACGATCTCGACGCCAAGGGCCAGGCGGAGGCCATATCCGCACTGTTCTCGGAAAAGTCCAAAACGGAATCCGGCCGGGCGCTGGCGGTGGTGCGCTCGAGCGACCCGGTGAAATTCTGGGCCGTCTACGGCGCCGCAGAGAGGTTCGTCGCGAGGAAGCGGGCCCCGGGGCGCTTTTTCAAAGTGATAGGCGTAACGGACGCCAAGGGATGCCTGGCCCGTCCCGGAGCCGGGGGGGCGGGCGGCCGCCCCGGAAACGGCTTTGGAAGCGGCGGCGAAGGCGGACCCGGAAGCGGCCTAGGAAACGGACACGGAAGCGGCCTTGGAAGCGGACCCGGAAACGGGCCGGAAAGCGGCGTAGGAAACGGACTCGGACGCGGCCTTGGAAGCGGACACGGAAACGGGCCGGAAAGCGGCGTAGGAAACGGACTCGGAAGCGGACCCGGAAACGGCGGCGAAGGCGGCCCCGGAGAGGTCTATTTCCTGGAGCGCTGGAACGTCAACAGCGTGGCGGCCCTTTTGGACGGCGCCGGGCTCGCGGCCGATCTCGCGAAGGGCATTCTGGAGAGGACCGGCGGCTGGGACTCGCTGGTGCTCCCCGAGTTCAGGAGCCTTAAGGAGAGAAAGCGCGGCGCCGAGCGGGAAAGCGAGGGGAGCCCGGACGGGGGGCCGCAGGCTGAGGCCGGCTTCAAGGACCTTTGCGGCATCGCGGACCCGCCGCCGCTGTACCGCGCGATAGGGCACTTCCTCGTGTCGTTCTGGGACTCGTCCTTCACGGAGGCTGAGTTCCCGGAACTTCTGGAACTCCACTTGAAGGAGTCCGGAAACGCCTACCCCGGCCTCGCGCCGTCCCCGGATGAGATAGCGGGCGCGTTCGGCCTGCTCCGGAGCCTGACCCTGATTGTCCCGCCGCCGGACGACCAGTGGCCCCAGGGCGCCTCCGGAGCCGAAGCCCGCTACTGGATAGACCGCCGCTACCTCGCCTCGCTGAAGCTCGCGGCCGAGGGTGGCTCGGACGCCGACGGCCCTTCCCGGGCCGGAAGCCCAGCCGAAGACGGAGCCTCCGACTGGGCCGGGCTCCCCCCCGGCGGCGGGAGCATAAGCGGGAGCGCGGATTGGAGCATAAGCGGCAGCGCGGGCGGGAGAGTCCCGGCGGGCTTTGACGCCGCTCCCGGACGCGGCGGGTACGCTCCGTGATCTGGAAGACCCCCAGCGGCCTCGCCTTCGCGGCCTCCGTTAGCTCGTCGCTGTCCCGCGGCAAGAACGCGGTCGTCATGCTCCCGCGCCCGCTTCCGGTCGAGAGCCTTGTCCGCACGGTGTCCCGCGATCTGAAAAACGCGGGCTGCAGGGCCCCGAAGCTCTTCGACCTGTCCCGCGCCGAGGGCGCGGGCGCCGGAGGCGAGGGGCCCGAAGGGCTCGTGCCAATCCTGAGGGACGCCTGGGACTGGGAGGACGAGGGCCGCCGCCCGGACTTCGGGGCGAGGCCCTCGCTTCCCGAGCTATTCAAGGCCCTGGAGGAGGACGGTTCCCTGAAATTCCTGGCGCTGACCGGCCTGGAAGCCCTGCCGCTCCGGTCACAGGCGGCGATAGCGGCCGGGGCGTCGGAGTGGGCGGGGCTCTCCCAGGACGCTTCGTCCCCGTCCCCGAGGGGGCTGAGGCTCGCTTTGGTCGTTTCGCCCTCCTTCAGGGAGATGCGCTCGGAACCCTTCCTCACGCGCCACGCCTTCTGGGGGCTCATCCGCCAGAGCGACCTGGAGTGGGCCTTCAGGCGCAGGATGGCCTCCAGCCGGGCCCAGGACAGCATGTCCCAGGCCGAATACCTCTACATGAGGCCCATGTGCCTGGCGCTGTGCTCCGAGGACTTCGAGCTGATGTCCAGGATTGTCTCGGCCCGCCCCAAGAGCCTGGAGGAGGTGGAAGAGCTTTTGAAGTCACACCCCTTGCGGAAAACGGCCGAGAGGCTGGGCTGGCCGCAGGACGCCGGGGCCGCGGCGGACCGCCACCCCCTTTTGAGCGGCGGGCTCCCGCCCCGCAAACCGACTTCCAAACGCGACGTTGAGCTGTGGGCCGAGGGTCTCCTGACAGCCGGGGGCTTCTCGAGGCTCCACCCGGCGCTCTTGGGCAAGGAGGGCCTGGAGAGGGCCGTGGCTTCCGCCCAGAGGGAGGTGTTCCTGCCCGCGGTCGACCACGTGCAGTCGCTATTGGTCTCGACGGTGGAGATGGCCTACGGCCCGGACGTCTGGGAGGCCAACCTGCGGGAGGGGGACTCCTTAACCCACGTGCTGACCGAGATCTCCCCCATGGCCTACTTCATCACGCAAACGCTCCGGGCCACGCCCCGCTTCCAGTACCCGGCGAAGAAATCGGCCCAGGACTGCGCCTTCTCGTGGAGGCAGCTCCGCCACGCGGGCGCCCACAACAAGGTCGCCACCTTCAGGGAAGTGCTTTCCGCAGTGGAAAAGTACAACGAATTCCGCGAGCACTACGAGCGCATGGTGAGGCTCAAGGGGAGCGCGCCAGCGCCCCACTGTATCAACGGCCGGGGGCGGGCCACGGGCGCCGCGAGATAGGAAAGGGCCTGGGGCCGGGGGCGGGCCACGGGCGCCGCGAGATAGGAAAGGGCCGG
>JAIRZX010000396.1 GCA_031267005.1 Deltaproteobacteria bacterium | reverse complement strand
TCCCGGCCCCCCCCCTCTCGCCTGCCCGAAAATCTGCTCCAGCCTGACACGGCGTCCCCTCCCCCTTGACTCCGTGAACGGAAACCAGAAGATTCGTTATATCTATGTTTATTTAGGCCTTTCACTAAATGTAATTGGTATTTCAATAAATCATTAAATAACAGGACTTATCTGATGCCAAACATTTTTCCAACAAAGAATCACAACAATCTTGTTCTCTGCATTCAAGGAAAAGGTGAAGGCAATGATTTTTCAGCTATTATGACTAATCTTTTACCTGATTTGCAGTTAGTCGGTAATTCCCAATGTTTCCCGTTGTATTATTATGAGGAAAACGCTTCCGATAAGTTCAATTACAAACTGATTAATTCGGATAATATCGTTAACGGTTATATACGGCATGACGCCGTTACTGACTATATTCATAAAAAATGTAATGACAAATTTGGCTTGACTGATTCCAAAACTAAGATAACCAAGAAAGACATATTTTTTTACGTCTACGGGATTCTCCACTCGGAAGGATACAAAACGGTTTTCGCTACCAACCTGAAGAAGGAGATGCCAAGGATACCCCTGGTGGATACTTTGGAGTTCTTCCAAATATTCGTCAAGGCCGGACGCGATCTTGCTAAACTTCACGTCGAATACGAGTCCGCTGAGCCGTACCGGGGGGTAGAGGTTACCGGGACTGAACGCGGGAACTTTATCGTGGACAAGATGAAGTTCGCGGACAAGGAAGACAAGTCGGCTATTATCTACAACCCTTTTATTACGATCAAAGACATACCTTCCGCAACTTATGACTATATAGTTAACGGCAATTCGGCAATCGAGGGGATAGTGGATCGCTATAAGGTAACGATGCACCCGAAAACCAAGATAAGAAACGATCCTAACGACTGGGCCAAGGAGCATGGTCAGCCACGCTACATCCTGGATTTGCTCCTTAAGGTGATTACGGTCAGCCTTGAAACGGTGAAGATTGTGGAATGGCTACCAAATTTAACTTTTTAATTTAATCTAATTACCTTATTGTATCCGATCGCTGGCTCAAGGGGGGGCCTCGGGGCAGGCTGGAGCCGATCTTCGGGCAGGCGAGCGTGGGGTGGCCGGGAACTGGGGGAGACGGTCCCGGGGCAGGCTGGGGGCGAGTTTCGGTCATGCGAAAGGGGAGATGCCTTGAACAGGTGGTGCCATTTCTGAGGCTGGGGGTGAGGAGGCCTTCAAGCATGTGAACGGATAGTTCGTGGCGGGCGGCTGAGTTTTCTCGGTGGAATCAACTGGTCCGCGTTGTATTGGATATGACGCAGGTACCTGGTTTCAGGTTCATCGCCCAAACGAGCGCGCCGGACAGCTGCCCTGAAGTCCGCCCCATGCGAATAAACGTCTATGGTTCGTCGTCGAAAAGGTCTTCCAAAAAATCGTCGTAAGGCTCCGGGCAAGGGTCGCCTGAAGTAAGGCCGAAACCGCCGACGCCAGGCGATTTCGGGTTCTTCGGTTCCATCTCGTCGAAGAGTTTCTCCACTCTGGCGATGTCGCTGGTTATCGGGCCGTGGGTGCGGGAATCGACGAACCCTTTGCCGTAATAGCGCATGATCCGCGGATCCAGGACGGCCATGACCCCCCAGTCGCCGGAAGAGCGGATGAGCCTCCCCACGCCCTGCTTGAGCTGGATCTCCATTTCGGGGACTGAGAGCTCGTTGAACGACTTCCTTCCGCCCGGCTTTTCCGCGTCCAGGAGCCTGGCCCTGGCCTGGTGCAGCGGATCGCTCGGCACGGGGAACGGGAGCTTGTCTATTATGACCGCGCTCAGGCTTTGCCCCGGCACGTCCACTCCCTGCCAGAAAGACACGGTGGCGAACAGCACCGAACTCGCGTCATTTCGGAACTTGTCGAGCACCGCCGCGCGGGGTCCTTCGCCCTGCTTGAAGAGTTTCCATGGGGGTTTGCTCGCCGCGATCCTCTTGTGGATCCAGTCCATGCGGCCGTATGCTGTGAACAGGACCAGCGCCCTGCCGCCGGTCACGCGGAGGAGTTTCATGATCTCGCCCTCCAGCGCCGGGCGGTACTTGCCCTCCGGATTTCCCTCGTCGAAGTCGGGCATGGTGCTGGGCACGTACAGCACGGTGCGGCCCATGTAGTCGAAGGGGGACTCGAGCACCAGCGTCGGCGTCCGGCGGTCTATCCCGAGCCTGCGCTTGAAGAAGTCGGACGTGCCTTTCGCGTTTATGGTAGCTGACGTGGCTACGACGGTCCTTTTGTAGTTGAAGAGCGTCGAACGGAGGAAGCCAGAGACGTCGACGGGGACGGCGGCCATTTCCGCGCCCCGATCGTCAGTTTTGAGCGTGTAGACGTAGCTGGGAACGGACGGACCGGCCACGGTGCGGATGTCCGAGGCGGCGGACTGGAGCCTCCTGGAGACGGGCATGAATCGCTCGTCGTTTTCTGAGAACAGTCCGGACATCTTCTTGTCGAGATCCGCCAGGGCGGGCGTGAGTTCCGAGAGGGCGCCGCGTATTCTTTCCCGAAGGGCGATTTTTTCCTCGCTCCACCTTTCGCCGCCGCTGGCCTGCGGGTCCGGCCAGAGGAGCCCCCCGCCCCGCCCGCCGCCGCCCCCTTCGGCGGGGTTATCGAGGAGTTGGCTCTCTATGCGCGCCACGCTTTCGCCCAAGTCGTCGGAACGCTCCAACAGCTTCATGGCGTCCGCCACGGCCTGCGACTGCGGGCCCGTCTTCATGGCCGCCGACTCTTGGAGCAAATCGTCCAGGATCCCGTGGGCGTCTTTCAAGAGATCCTGGAGAGCCGAAGTCGAGAGCCTTGTGGAGAAGCAGTCCACGGCGGCCTTCTCCAGGAGGTGGGCCTCGTCCAGCACGGCGGCGTCCCAAGGGGGGACCACGGAGTCGGATTTGTCCCCGAGTGCCAACGACGACATCAGCAGGTGGTGGTTTGCCAAAATTATGTCGGCACCGGCCGCCGCTTCGCGGGCGCGCCTGTGGAAGCACTGCTTGGCGGTTCGGCATTTGGCGCCCATGCAGGCGTCGCCGGCCGCGGGTAGCCGGTCGAACGGCTTTGCCGCGACGAGGCCGGGAGGGAGTTCGGATACCTCCCCGGTCCGGGTTGAACCGAGCCATTTTTTGAAATCCTCGAACTTGTACGCCATGGCCCGATCGGTTTTAAACGATTCGGCAGTTTTCAGCAATGAATTGCACGTCCTCACGCAGGCGTAACTTTCCCTGCCTTTGAGGACGGCAGCCTTGAAGTTTTTTTCAAAGTGGTCGTTTATGAAAGGGATGTCCTTTCCGAAGATCTGGTCCTGGAGGTTTTTAAGCCCGGTGGAAACGACGGTCCTTTTCCCTGAGATGACGGCGGCGAGCAGGTAAGCCAGCGTCTTGCCCGTTCCGGTCCCGGCCTCTATGAGGGACGTGTCCGACTGCCTGAAGGCCCTGAGCGTTTCGCGGAACATCCTGAGCTGGGGCTCCCGCGGCTGGAAGCCTTCCCAGCTCGCCGCCAGCTCCCCGCCTTCGGCGAGGAGGCTGTCGAGCTCGCCTACGTCATCCGGAATTCCGGCGGGAAGCGGGATGCGCGCCCGTTTCGTGGCCTGGCTTGTCATGGGCTCGGTCCGGCGCCCGCCGCGGGCTCCCGGGCGGGCGCTGAAAAGGGGGGGGCGTCGTTAGGTTTCAGTCAGCCGTTTTCCCGGGGGCCGGAAAAGCCGGGGGCGTGGTTTCGGGGGGGATCGCTCACGAGGTTTCAGGCGGTCTTCGGGACGGGCTGGCGTACCTGCTTGTCGTCGGGGCGCTCCGTTCGGGGTTGATAGGCGTATGGCGGCCGAGGGGACCCGGCCCGGCAACCACAGGGCCGCCGCTCCCCGCTACGGACGGCGGCGGAGCCGGGTCGCGGCGGTCAGGTGGCGTGCAGTGTCGGAAACTGGCCTGAAAGGGGCCGGGAAGGGGCGCGCGGGCGGGGCGGGAAGTGCCCCGGGGCCGCCCGCCGGGTTGCCGCGCCGTGGCTTGGAGAAGGTCCCCGGGCCCTCGGGGGGGGGGAAGCCCGGCTTGGAAGCGCGCTGGATATCCCGTTGGGCGCCGCTCCGGGCAGGGGGCGGGCGCCGTCAGGAGCGGGACGGCCGGCGGGCGGCGGCGGGGCGCTGGGCGGGCGCGGCGGCGGGGTTCCCGGCGGGTTCCTTTTTTGGGGGCTCCATTTTGGCGAAGAACTTCCTGACCGCCTCGACGTCGTTGGTGATGGGGCCGTGGGAGATCGACTGGAGGACGCCCGGGCCGTAGCCGGAGCTGATCCTGGAGTCGAGTATGGCCAGGAGCCCCCAGTCGCCCGCGGAGCGGATGAGCCTTCCCAAGCCCTGCTTGAGCTTGATTTCCATCTCCGGGAGGGAGAGTTCGTTGAACCCGTCCCTGCGGGCCTTCTTCAGCAGCGAGTCCCTGGCCTGGTGCACCGGGTCTGTCGGTACCGGGAACGGGAGCTTGTCGATTATCACGGCCGAAAGGCTTTGGCCGGGGACGTCGACCCCTTGCCAAAACGAGGCGGTGGCCATCAGCACCGAGCTTACGTCCTGCCGGAAGGTCTCCAGGAGGAGCGTGCGGGGTTCGTCCCCCTGCTTTAGGAGCTTGAAAGGGAGCCTCATCCTCGCGAAGCGGCCGTGGACCCAGTTGAGCTGGCTGTAGGAGGTGAACAGCACCAGCGCCCTGCCGCGGGTGACCCTGAGGAGCTTGGTTATCTCCTCGACCAGAGCCAGGCGGAAGCTCTCGTGGTTGTTCTCGCGGTTGAAGGGCGGCATGGACTTGGGCACGTACATGACCGTGCGCGACCAGTAGTCGAAGGGGGAGTCCAGAACCAGGCCGTCGACCCTTTCGTCGACGCCTATCCTGGCGTTGAAGTATCCGAGCGACTTGCGCGAGGACATGGTGGCGGAGGTGATCACGATCGTCTTCGTGAAATCGAAGAGCTTTTCCCGGAGGTAGGCGGAGACGTCTATGGGGACCGCGGAGAGCTCCACGTTGCCGTCTTCGGCGTTGACGGTGTAGACGAATCCTGGATCGGACTTGGCGGAGATGAAACGGGCGGTCTCGGAGGCAGCCTTGAGCCTCCTGGAGACGGGGGTGAAATCCTCGTCGGCGTCCGCGAACAGCTTGGCGGAGTTCTCCTCCAGGTCCTTCAGCTCCGAGTGGAGCTTGGCGAGGGCGTCCTTGAGGCCGCGCCTTTCGGGCTTCTCCCGCTCGGGCCAGATAAGCTCGCCGTAGGACAGTTCGTCCGAGCCGGGCGCCTTCTGGAACATCGCGGTGAGGCGGGCCGCCGTCTCCTGCTGGTTGTCGGCCGAGGCCTTGAGGGTCATTATCGTGGCGACCCTCTCCGAGCCGGGCCCGGCGCCGGCGGAGATGGCGGCGTCCATGAGCCTGTCCAGGAGGTTCGCGAGCTCGTAGCAGGCGTTTTGGAGATCCGGGAGCGAGAGCTTCTGGGAGAAGCTCTTGATGGCCACCTGCTCCACGAGGTGCGCCTCGTCCAGGATGACGGCGTCCCACGGCGGGAGCACCGACGCCGCCGTGCCGTGGAGCGCCAGATCGATCATGAGGAGGTAGTGGTTTACGAGCACGATGTCGGCCGAGGCGGCCTTCGCCCTCGCCTGCTGGAGGAAGCAGAGGGCGTTGCAGGAGCACTTCTTGCCCAGGCATGCCTCGGAAGTGGAGGTGAGCTCGTTGAACGGGGGCGACGAGGTCAGCTTGTTAGAAATTTCGGAGATCTCGCCTGCCTCGGTGGAAATCCTCCACTTTTCGAGCGTGTCGAACCTGGCTTTCTGCACAGGGTCCGTCTGGGCGGCCGGCCGCTTCCGCATAGCCTTTTCGAAGCGCCTCAGGCAGACGTAACTGTCCCGCCCTTTCAGCACCGCCGCCGTGAAGTCGGAGTCGAAGTGTTCCCTTATGAATTGGAGATCCTTGCCGTAGATCTGGTCCTGGAGATTTTTCAGCCCCGTCGAGACGATTGTCTTCTTGCCCGAAATAATGGCGGGCAGGAGGTAGGCGAGCGTCTTGCCCGTGCCGGTTCCGGCCTCTATGACCGTGATGTCGGCGTCCCTGAAGGCCCTGAGCGTCTCCCGGAACATCTTAAGCTGGGCGTGCCTGGGCTGGAAGCCTCGCCACCTTCTTGCCAGCTCCCCGTCGTTTTTCAGGATATAGTCCAGCTCGCCGGTGTCGTGGGGGATGCCGCGGGGAAGGGGGATGCGGCCTGGGCCGGGCTGGCCCGCGAGTTCTTTGCTGCTCATAGGCTCCGTCGGGCGTCGGGCGCGCCCGGACGCGGGAACGGGGGCTTATGGGGCCCGGCGCGTTCGGCGGGAAAAGCTTGCTGTCGGGTTTCCCCCGGTCTGGGAGAATCGGAACCGTATTGCGGGGGCCGGGGTTATCCGGAATCGGCGGAAGGCTCCGGAAGGGGTTTCCGGGGTCCGGGCCGCCGCGGGCGATGAAAGCCCGCCAGCGGCAACCGGCACCTGTTATGCCTGCCGAAATTACCGGGTGTCGGCATATTCGAAACACTCTACCAGATCTGAAACCGGAAAAAAAGCAGAGTGCAACATGCTGGCAGGCCGATGACCTCTCCGTCGGCCGGCTGTCGGCCAGGGGGCGGTGAGCGCGGCACCCGGGCTGGACGCCGCCGGAACGCGCGGCGGCTTGCCGAAAGCCGGACGCGGGGGCGGCTGGCCTATGCGCTTTCGTGGCGGGAGGCCGGGAGCGGCCGCCGGAAGCCCGCGTCGGGCCCGGGTAACTGGCGTGAAAGGCGCCAGTAAGCTTGCAACCTGGCGCCTTACTCCGGAACGGGAAAAGAGGGGCCCGGGAGCCGCGGTCGGCCCGGCGGGGGACGTAGGCTCCATGTTTAACGACAACCTGATTTTTTCGAATAATTTCAATGGTTTAGCCTTGAAAACAAGATCCCGTTTCCCCGAAGGGGACTCAAAAACGGCGCAAATCGCGTCCAGAGAGAGGCGGAGCGCTCCGGGCCGTATGCCCCGCCGATGCAGTACCGGACGCCCCGGACGCCCCGGACGTCGCCGTTGTTGCCTGATCCTCGGCAACGACGGGTCCGGCGCCTTTCCGGGCTGTAGCCCCCGCAGCCGCCAGGGGCCCCCGGGGGAGGCCGGCGGCGCCCTGGCGGGCAGCTTTGAAAGTCGCGCCGCGGGCATCTCTTAGCGCTGCGGTGCCGGGAGGAGAGCTTGTCCCGTCACCAGACGGCGGAGAGCTTTCCGTCCCGCTTGCGGAAGGGGACGGGCTTTCTCTTGCATGCCTACGGGCCGCGGCTTATCCCCGCGGCCTCGCAGTACGCCTGGACGGCCGCGATCGCCGCCCTGGCCGTCTCGATCGGCGCGTTCGCGACCATGCCGTCGGCCTCGGCGGCCAGCATGGCCAGCTTCCGCGCCTCCATCCCGTTTCTGGCAGTGGCCCAGCTGTCGTTTTGCCCGCCGCCTCGAACTTCATCCAGATGCAGCTGGCGTTCTGGCAGGAGAGGCAGGAGATGTAGATGCGGGAGTCCGTAAGCTTCTCCGGAGCTGCGGAAGAAGGGCCTTGAACCAGGCTCCGGCTTCAGGCGCTTGAACACGCCACCGATCTCCGCCAGGCTGAAGCGCAGCCGCAGGACCTCCGCCGTTTCCAGGGAGGGGCCGTTTGTCCTCATGCAGGGCGCGCAGGGGCGGTCGGACTAAGCTTCCGGGGACGTCCGCCCTTCCGCGCTTCACCGAAGCGGCCTCCGAGGGATCGGACCCGAGGGGGGGCGGCCCCGTTTCTGAAGAGCTTGCCAGCCCCCGCCGAGATCTTGAACCAGCCTTTCCGCTGGCGGGCGCAAGTCGGCGCCCGTCCGGTTCCCGGCTTGCGCAGCCACTCGCCAAGCTGCCATATCTCCTTCTCGAACATCCCTGTCCTCGGCCCGGCTATGTCCGGCTCCCTCCTCTCGCGGCCTTCGGAATTGCGGCCGCCCGTCGCCTACTGGCCGGAGGGGGCCGCCGCGCGGCAGGCCCGCAATGGCGCCGACCCCTCTCGCGAAGGGGGCGGCCATCCGGCCGCTGAACGGCTCGTTTCGCTCGCGGCTGGCGGTCGGGAACTTTATGCCCATCTAATCCATGCGCTCCCAGTTCGACTGTGTTCCGTTGAGCTTGTCCGGCACAGACAGGTCGCCTTTACGGGCGCCCCTGTCTTCGAGCCAGGCCATGGAGGCGACGGTCTTTGAGACGGTGTCTGCCAGCGTCCGGCTACGCTTTACGGAGCCGTTTTCGGTGACGGCGCGGGAAGGGGAAGGGGGACGGAAGAAAGGCGCGGGAAGGGGAAGGGGAAGGGGAAGGGGAAGGGCGACGGAAGAAAGGCGCGGGAAGGGGTGCGGTGGCAAGGGGAGGGCGGCCGTCCCGACCCCGTGCCCGGAAGGCTTAAGCCTTGTCGGGCACGGGCGGGTGGGACGGAAAAAAATAGCCGACGTTCTCCGTGGGGAGTGGGGGTAGCGGCGGATTTGGGGGATGCGAAACTCTTCGGCGGGGAGAAAGCTTCAAGCGGGGAGGATGGGAAATGGAAGAGGCCGGCTACGGCAAAACGGCTGAACCGTCGAGCGGGCAAGCGCCCGCGCGCCGGTCTAAACGCGAGGCCAGGAGCGGGGGCGCCGCTCCTGGCGTTGCCGGGCCCCGGATGTCGAGGGGCCGGGCGGAAGGCGAGATCGGAAGAGC
>JAIRZX010000379.1 GCA_031267005.1 Deltaproteobacteria bacterium | reverse complement strand
GCTCTTCCGATCTGCCGCCCCTGCGGAGCGGGCGGCCCGGGGCCGGGGGCGCGGAAGGCGCCGCCGCCAGTAAACGAACCCCCCATGATAAGGAGGCCGCGCGGCCCCCGGAACGACCTTCCCCTTCCGGGGCGCGCGGGACAGACATGCCGAAACGCGTTAGCTGCGTAAACCTCATCCTGGCCGCGGCCCTGGCCCTGGGCCTGTGCGCGGTAGCATTCGTGACGGGGGACGCCTCGGCCCAGGAGCCGCGGGAGGACACCCTGACCTACGTCGTCCAAAGGGGCGACACCATAAGCTCCATAGCCCGGACCTTCTACGGCAAGAGCTCGCTCGGCGGCGCCCTGTGGCGGGCCAACCGGGAGCTCGTGGCGCACCCGAGGCGCCTCACCCCCGGCGACACCATCTACATCTTCCCCGAGTCGACCCTGGCGCTCAGGAAGCCCGTGCAGGTCCCGCCGCCGCCCATGAGTGACCCCGAGAACCTCTACCAGCCCGAGCAGCCTATAGCCATGGCCTTCCCGCAGTACTTCTCCTTCGTGGCCGACCCCAGGGGCCAGGGGGGCACGGGGGTCACGAGGATCAGGATCAAGAAGAAGGACCCCGCTACGGGCGAGCTGATTGACGAGCTCTACGAGGCCCACATGGTAGGCGAGATCATAGCCTCCTCGGACCGCGGGGCGCCTATGATCGGCAACACCACCGACATGACCTCCCAGGGCAGGATGCTTCTCTCCACAGGCGACAACGTGGTGGTGCGCTTCACTGAGGACGTGGCCAAGCTCCGCGACTCCGACACCTACGAGGACTCCGACCCCTACTTCACCACGTTCCCCGTCTACTCAGCCGACATGCCCGTGAGGGAGACCGACTCCCGCCGGCCCGACCACGGGGCCAACCTCGGGCAGGTCTTCCACTTCAAGGGCAGGCTCACCATCGTGTCCAGGGTCGAGGGCCTGGTGCCTCCCTCCGCATCCGCCACCAGCCGCGCGACCCGCCGCTCCGGCCACGGCCCGGCGCTCGGGCAGGATCTCGACCCCGTAAGCTACGTGGCCCGCATCACCTACTCCGAGGACGCCATCCGCATGAACGACAAAGTGCTCCTGTTCATCCCCACGGACCCCGGCGCGGAAAGGCGCCTCGATCCCCCCTGGGTGGAGAACCCCGGCACCTACGCCTCGCCGGGGAAGTGATCCCGGCTCCCCCGGCACCTCCGGAGGGCCCCGCGCCTCCAAGGGACCGGGTCCCTCCGGAGGGCCCGGCCCTCCCGCCCGGCCACCCCGCAGGCACGCCTCCCGAGGAGGCCCCACACCAACCTATCCAAGGAGGACCGCGGCAGGCCCCCGAAGCCCCGGCCGCCGCCTAAAGACATGAAAGCTTTCCCGACAACGGCCATAGCCGCGCTCGCCGCGGCCTGCGCCTTCGCGCTTTCCGGCTGCGCCGGGTCCCTCATCCCCTCCGCGGCCAATACCCAGTACAAGAAGTACGCGCCCTGCATGGGGGGGAGTTCGACCCACATCTCGAGGCTCCCCGGGGCGAGGTTCCCCGCCACCGGCGCCAGGAGCTGCGTGCAGAGCCTTGACCCCTTCGATCTGGCCGCCTGGGTCGAGGCCCCCATAGTCTCCTATAAGGAGAGGGGGCTCGCCACCATGGCGCTGGGCTGCGCGAACCTGGTCCCGGACGGCGCCGGATGCGAGTACGGGGGGCTTCCGGGCCACTCGGCCACGATGCAGATGAACTTCAACATGGGGACCTACCCGGCCACGGCCAGGGTCCAGAAGGCGGCGCTGGCCTTCTACGTCGAGTCCAACGCGACCTTCTTCCGCTCCAACGCCCAAATCAGGGCGAGGTTAAGCACCGGCGACCAGTTGCAGTCGGTGGGCGATCCCCGCTTCGGCCCGGTGGGCGAGGCGGGATGGATCGTCGTGGACATCACCGACTTCGCGGCGAGGGCAGTCTCCGAGCAGCGGGCGAGCGTTTCCTTCGAGATCTCGCTTCCCTGCGGCCGCGACGAGAAAGAGATAACGATCGTGAGGGTGACGAAGACCCCGCCCGTCCTGGTGGTCGAGTACCGCTAGCCCTGGCCTCGGGCTCCGCCCCCCCCCTTAAGCCCGATATGCCCGTCCCTGCCAGGGGCCCGGCGCGGGAAGCGCCGGTCCCCGAGCAGGCGCCCGGCCCGCCCGACGTCCCGCCCGCACGCCGGTCCAGTTTTCCAGGCGCGCCGCCCCGCCCTCGCGCCGGCGCCCCGGCCCCGGCCCGGCAGCCTCCCAGCTCCCGCCGTCCTCTGACCGCCCCCCTCCCGGGCCCCCGGACGGGGGCCCTGCCCCGGAGAGAAACCATGAGGAGAGTTCCCTTGACACCCGCGGCGCTGGCCGCCGCGGCAGCCCTTCTTACGGCGCTTGCGCTTGCGCCCGCGGCCACGGCCCAGATCCTGGACCCCGACGCCCAGATAGCGAGGAGCATCGTGGCCGACCAGGGGCTCTTCCACGCGCTGGCGCAGAACAACATCCCGGGCATGGCGGCTTTGCGCGACCAGGGCGCGGACCCCAACGTGACACTGCTGAGGCTGGGGCTCAAGCCCGCCACCGTGTTCGGGAAGAACATGCCCATCTTGAAGCAACCCTTCAACAGCGCGGGCTGGCCCATCCTCACCTGGGCCGTGCACCTCGACAACGAGAGGGCCATGAACCTTCTCCTCCGCGCCGGGGCCAGGGTCAACAACCCCGACGAGTACGGGGCGACCGCGCTGCACTGGGCCGCCTGGGAGGGCCGCCACAGCCTGGCCAAGCAGCTCTTAAACAACGGCGCCGACTGCAAGGCCCCCGACTTCAGGCGGCGCACGCCCAAGGACTGGGCGCTCTCCGCCGGCCAGTACGACATGGTCCAGCTTTTGGACAGCCGCGCCTGCCGGAGGATCACGGTGCTCGACAGCGACCAGGACGGCGTGCCCGACGACGCCGACATGTGCCCCGGCACCCCCTTAGGCGCCCAGGTGGACGAGCGAGGCTGCTGGGTGGTCGCCTACGCCACCTTCTTCGACTTCAACCGCGACGTGGTCAAGCGCGAGTTCCTGCCGCACATCCAGTCTGCCGCAAGGGTCCTGGGCAACTATCCCGACATGCCCGTGGTCCTGGTGGGGCACACAGACTCGCGGGGGTCCGAAGGGTACAACTACGATCTGGGCTACCGCCGCGCGGTGGCGGTCATGGCCGCGCTCGCCCGCTACGGGGTCTCCCCGGCGCGCATGAGCGTCCAGTCCGAGGGCGAGCAGCAGCCCATTGACGACAACTACAGCGCCCGCGGCCGCGCCCGCAACCGCCGCGTCGAGCTGCACGTGACCCAGGAAGGCGCCAGCCCGGCCGTCGGCCAGGTCCCCTGACCGGGACCCTTTCGCCCCGCTCCGGCGGGCCGTCCCCCGGGGGCTTCCCAGGGAGCCATCCTGCCGGAGCGACGGCCTGCCCGGGCGTCAGGCGACGGACGGCCGCCCCCTGCCTCCCCTTTCCCCAAAGCGGAACGCCCCTCCGGCACGCGGCCGGAGGGGCGTTTTCTTTTGGCCCGTGGCGCTTCAGCCCCGGGCGCCTTCAGGCCACGCCGGTCCCGTTCGCGGAATCCGGCCGCAGGGCCGCATGGCACGCTACGGTATGGGTACGCGCCTTAGCGGGAAGAAAACGCCCTCGGGGCATTTCGCCGGGGCGCTTCCCCGGGCTGGCGCGGCCGGCCATGCGACAAGAAGCCCGCGCGATCCACGCTCCGGAACGCCGAAACCCTGCACTGACGCGCGGGGCCGCTCGGGTCGAGCCAACCTCTTTGGGCAGGCACGGAGGAGGGAGCGGCTGTCTGGTCCGGTTCCGGGGCGGGAGCGCCTGTCTGTGCCGAGAGCGCCACCGCGCTCCGCTCTGGACCAGCCGCGATCAGGATCCTTACGGAGTCTACGGTCTTCCCGGCGCCTCCGAGCTTGTAAAGGCCTCCGGGCCCTCACCTGAGTCCGACGCTTCGCCCGTGTGCGCACCGGCACGCGCGGCGGCGCCCCGCCTTTCCGCGGGTGGTGGCCGAACTGCGTGGACGGCCGCCGTACATCGTTGCGCCTTCGCCAAACAGACCGTTCCGGCGACTCGCGGTGAAACCTGTGGCCTCGTCGCTCCGTGCCAGGTCCTGCGGAGCCCGGCCCGGACTAAACCTGCCGGCTGAACCCTTCCCGCGCCTCAGGCCGCCGGGGGGGGGCGACGAACCATGCCTTACCCGGCGCCCGCGCGTCTTACGGGTGGAGGAGAGGGCGGCCCCGGGGCCTTAAAAGCGGTTCAATGTCGGAGATGGGCTCTACCGTGGTGGAGGCGGCGCTGTCGTAGCTGTAGCCGATTTCCGATCTCACGGCGTGGCGTATCTTGAACTTGAACGCGTCTATCGTGCCCTGGCTGTCAGAAGAGCTTCCGCGGTACAGCTCGAGCGGCCCGTAGCAGACTTTTTCGAAAAACAAGAGACCTCCTTCTGAGGTCAACTCCTGGTAACTGTCCGTGTAGCGGCCATTTTGGGCGAAATACGCCTCCTCGCTGGTGGCGACGGCGAAGAAAGCCGACAGCACCGAGTTGTCCATTTTCCCTCTGCGGTATTTGGCGTACTGGGGTATAGCTAAGGCCAAAAACACCAGGCCTATCATCATGACCGGGATGGCTATTACCAAGAGGACTACCCACAGCTTGCTTTTGGGTTTCGGCGGGTACGGCGGCTGGCCCTGGGGCTGGTAACCCTGCTGGGTCTGGAACTGGTAGCCAGGCTGGCCCTGCGGAGGGTAGCCAGGCTGGCCCTGCGGAGGGTAGCCCGGCTGGCCCTGCGGAGGGTAGCCCGGCTGGCCCTGGGGCGGGAAGCCCGGCTGGCCCTGGGGCGGGAAGCCAGGCTGGCCCTGGAGCGGGAAGCCAGGCTGGCCCTGCGGAGGGTAGCCAGGCTGGCCCTGCGGAGGGTAGCCAGGCTGCGGCGGGGCATTCACGGGCGGGGTCGCCTGGCGCCCGCATTTCGGACAGGCGTTGGCCCCGTTCGTCAATTCGGTTCCGCAAGACGGACATTTTATCGCGCTCATGGCTGCTCCTCCTGGAGAAGACCTTCAAAAAAAACAGCCGCCGACGCCGTCCGCTTCAAAACAGATCACCGCGGGAACTTCCCTCTGAAGGAAACGGCAACCGTTTGGCGACAAGGCCGGGGAAAAAGAAATGCCATCGCGGGCATGACGGCGGCCGGGGGGGTCGGCGCACGGAGGCGGTTTAACGCGAATAGCACGAGAAGGACTCGTCGGAGACGCGTTCAACCGTGGTGTCGGCGGCGCTGTCGTAGCTATAGCCGATTTCCGGTCTCTCGGCGTGGCGGAGCCTGAACTTGAACGCGTCTATCTGGCCCTGGCTGTAAGAAGAGCTTCCGCGGTACAGCTCGAGCGGCCCGTAGCAGACTCTTTCGTCCAACACGAGCCCGCCTTGAGAGGACAGCTGCTGGTAATTGTCCGTGTAACGGCCGCTCTCGGCGAAAACCGCCTCCTCGCTGGTGGCGACGGCGTGGTAAGCCGACTGCACCGCATTGTCCATCTGCCCTCTGCGGTATTTGGCGTACTGGGGCACGGCTATGGCCACAAGCACCAGGCCTATCATCACGACCGGGATAGCTAATACCAGGAGAACTATCCACAGCTTGCTTTTGGGTTTCGGCGGGTACGGCGGCTGGCCCTGGGGCGGGTAACCCTGCTGGGGCTGGAACTGGTATCCCGGCTGGCCCTGGGGCGGGTAACCCGGCTGGCCCTGGGGCGGGTAGCCCGGCTGGCCCTGGGGAGGGTAGCCCGGCTGGCCCTGGGGAGGGTAGCCCGGCTGCGGCGGGGCATTCGCGGGCTGGGGCGCCTGGCGCCCGCATTTCGGGCAGACGTTGGCCCCGTTCGGCACTTCGTTTCCGCACGACGGACATTTTATCGCGCTCATGGCTGCTCCTCCTGGAGAAGACCTTCAAAAAAAACGTCTGCCGCCTTCGCCGTCCGCTTCAAAAATTATCCGAGGGAACTAACCTTATGAAGGAAACCGCGGCAGTTTGGCGACAAGGCCGTGGAAATAAAAACTTCATCGCGGTCATGGCGGCGGCCAAGTGGTTAAGGCGCACGGCGACACCTTCGCGGCTGATTCAGACGGCATATCCGGATCGCTCTATGATATTACACGTCTTTACAGCAAGGCCCGGAACGTGTCAAGGTACAGCTCCCGGGCTCGCTGGGAAGGAGCGCTCCATAAAGCCGGAAGCGGGAAAGCCGCTCCCGGCGCTCCGCAGCGGGGCCAGCTGGACAGGCTGGACAGTTTCGGGGCGCCCTACCCTTTCACCGCGCTCCAGCTTTCGAGATCCCGGCGCCCGCCCCTTGGCTCCGGAGACGCCGCAGGACGCCTCCGCCGGGAGGAGGCCTGGAAGAAAAGGATCACGCAACCTAGCGAGGCTTGCAATCACGAGCCGTCGCCCTGCCCCGCGCTTCGCCCCCCCCGGCCCTGGCCGACGCGGAAAACTCCGGAAGGCCGCCGGAGGCCGCGCGGAATTGACGGGGGCCTGATAGATAAGGGTACCAGCCGGAAAGGGGCGGACGACGGGCAAGGGAGCCCGCTGGAATGGGATGGGAGCGAGAACAGGGGCGGGAGTCGGAACTTTACGAATCCGGCGGGGCGATCTGAATCCCCCGCGGCGCACGGGCGGGCGGGAGAAACGTCCCCCGTCCGTTGCGGGTTCAGGCCGCCCCGGACGCGAAAAGGCCCCCAGAGGTTCTCGCTCTGGGGGCCGTGCGGGCCTCAGGCCGGCCTGGGGGCGGGCGCAAAGCCCCGGCGTTAGGCGCGCCCCGCCGGGGGAAGCTCTCTGGAAGGGGTCTGCCCTCCGCTTCCGGTCCGCCGCTGGCCCGGCCCGGCACCGCCTACGGGGAGGGGGGCTCGGGTCCCGGGCTCCGTGGCCATGTGATCCGCGTTGCAGGGAAATTGGCGTCGTCATTAATGAGGTCCCGGAACCTTCCGGACGCTTGCCCTTACGGCCAGACGATAGGCGCGCTTCGCCTGGGGAAGCTGTAGGGAGGGGGCGCCCCTCCGCTTCGGGGCTGGCACGCGGCTGGCCCCGGCCCCTCCGCACGCCATGCGGGGGGAGGCGGGGGCCGCCGGGGCGGCATCAGGAAGGCGGCAGGGCCGCTCATGTCAGCCGGGATGGCGCTCGGGCCGTCAGGCTCGGCCTTGGAGCCGGCCGTCCCGGCCAAGCGTCCGATTTGCCCGCCCGGCGTCCGATCGCCCTTACGGGAGGCCGTAAGCTTAACGCGTCAGCCTGCTGAGAGCCCAGGCGGCTTGCGGGAGGCATGGAAAGCCCGCCCCTGGCTCAGGCCCAGGCCCCGCGTCCCTGCCGGCTGCCGGGAATCGGCAGGGTGAAGGTGCCGTCGCCGTTGCCGTCGGGAGCACCGGGATCGCCGTAGGAGGGCCCTTCGGGGACTGCGGGGCCCGGCCGGCGCTCGGGGCGGCCTTCCCGCTCGCCCCTGGCGGCGGGAAGCCTGAAGTCCGGAGGGGTCTTGCCGTTGGCGCGGGGATCGGGCAGTCCGTAGCCCTCGTCGTCGCCGTTGCGGGGGGACTTGCCTCGGGGGCGGGCTTGGGCGCTCTCCTCGCCGTCGTAGCCGCGGGGGCCGGCTTGGGCGCTCTCCTCGTCCCCGTACCCGCCGGGGTAGCCGGGGTAGCCTTCTTCGCCGTTACTGCGGTTTCGCGCGCCGCCGCGGGGGGAACTCTGGGCGATCTCATCGTCCTCGCCGGGACCGTCGCCCCCGCGTCCGCTAGCAGAGCCCGGGACCTTGAAATCCGGAGGGGTCTTGCCGTTGGCGCGGGGATCGGCCAGGCCGTTGCCCTCCCCGTCACCGGGGCCGCCCCGGAGCGGCGCGGCGTCGGCGCTGTAGCCGTACCCGTCACCTTCGTCCCCGGACAGGGGCGCGGCCCCGTCCGGAGCTTCCCAGCCGGGCGCGGAGGACTCCGGGGCTTTGGCGCCCCGGCGGAAGGCGTCCTTAAGCGGGTCCGCGCCCTTGCCGGAAAGCGCCGCCCCCGCGCCGGCTATCTCTAAGGCGGCGGCGCCCGCCCCGTCCGCGGAGGGCTGGGAGGCCAGGGCGGTCTGGGCTTGGCCGCAGGCCGCCATTAACATCATTATGGATGCGGCTATTGCCGCCGCGAGGGTGAGCCTTTCGGTATTGGTGGTCATGGCAAAACAGCTCCTGGGCCGGCCCGGGCAGGGGCGTGCAGGCGGGTCGCGCCGCCCGCCGTCTGAGTGGGAAAGCCTATTGGGGTTTAATGTTACTGGGGTCTAAAGGCGGTTAGGGTCTTAAGCTGATTAGGGTTTTAAGGGGATTGCGGCCTTGAGATGGCTGGAGCCTTAAGCGGACAAGGCCTTAAGGGTTTCCGCTCCGGAAGCGGGTTTGCGCGGCGAGCCGTACGGGGTCCTGGGCCCATGCCGCGCCGGGGACGCGCGGGCGTCCGGGCACTAAGGCCTTAAAACATCGGGAAAGGCCCGCGCGGAGCTCCTGGACGGGGAACGGCCGGGGCCGCGCAGGTAATCGTCCGCCCGCCTCTTGGCGGGGCCGCCGGGGAGGAGGGGCGCTCCCGCGTCCCGCGCCGGGCCGGAACCGGAAAAGCCAGCGTCCCTCGCAGGGCCGGCGGGACGCCCGGGGACGCTCCCGCGGACGTAAGCGCCGGGGACGGGGGCCGCCTGGCCGGAGGAGGCCCCCGGGGGCAATCCGCAAACGGCCGCCTGCCGGGAAGCTGGTCCGGAGAATACGGAGGACGCGGAGGCGGCGGAGGCCGTGCATATCGCGAGAAGCGCGATGGCCGCCGCGGCCAGAGCCGCGTTCCTGAACAGGTTGCCGCTGCTCAAGCGCGAAGGGCTAACGAAATTCCCGGGGCCGTTCCCGCGCATGGCTGACGTCTTTAGCATCTTTTCCTCCCGCGCCGCTTTCGGGGCCTTCCGGCCTTCCGGTCTTCCGGGCATCCGGTGCTTCGGAGCGTCTCCGCGGCGTCTGGGTTCCAGAGAGCAAACGTGGTGCCAGCGGCTCCCCGATCGGCGCCGAAAGAGCCGCGGGGCGCGGAACGCGCGAGGGATATTCTTACGAAAGCCTTAATTTGCAAGACTTTTTAAGATCAACGCGTCCTGAACGGGTGCCCTCGCCGGGAGTTCAGAAACGCCGCTCCGGCTCGCGCCGTCTAGTTATTACCCGCAAGGCCGGGTACAAGCTCCCCCTAATCCGGATACAAAGGGACGTCGCGGGGGGGCATGCGGGAGCCCGGATTCTGTTGAGCCGGTACGTGAAGAAGGCCGCCGCCGGAGCGGGGACGCGCCATTCGGGGTTAAGCCCGGAGCTGGCCCGCAAGGCGCGGCGGGCCGGGAAAGCCCAAGGAAAACGCCCACGGGGGGAATAGCGTCGAAGCTGCGGGCATGAAGAGGCCCCGTGGGAACGGGCTGGGACCAAGCGGCCGAAAGCCGCCCCGGAAAAGCCGAACTGGAGGCAGCCCCACAACGGCCGGGGATAGCCTGCGGGGCAAGAAAGGCCCCAAGAAGTCCGGGGACGTCTGAGGGAGAGCGAAGGAATAAGAGAGGGAAGGCGAAGGAGGAGGGCCCGCGAGGAGCCGCGGCGGGAAAGGAGGCATTAGCGACTGGGGACGGCTGCGCGAGAGAATAGAGGCCGGAGTAGGGCCAGGGAGTCAGGGATATTCAAGGAAAGGCGGCGGGATGGCCTGTGAATAACTGTTTGGGAGCTTAGGCGGGCGGACGGCCTGGAAGAACGGCGAGGGGCGAGGGACGGGAGGGGCGAACGGGAATAACGGTCAGGGAGGCGAGGCGGGCGGACGGAAGTACGGCCTGGAAGAGCGCCGAGGGGTGAGGGGCGGGAGGGCGACTGGGAATAACGGCAAGGGAGGCGAGACGGAAGTACGGCCTGGAAGAACGGCGAGGGGTGAGTGGCGGGAGGAGGTTCTGGGGCGCGGCGGGCACGGCGGGGAAACTGGGCCGGGAGCGTTACTGAAAGGCTGCGGGAACGCCGCAGAGGTGAGCGGGCGTCATGAGGGACGCTCACCTTAAGGGTGCGCTTTGGCCCAGGGCGCCGCCGAGCCGTTCCGGCCGAACCCGGCCATTGTCGGACGCGTCCCGTCTGAAACAGGAACCCCCCGCCGGGGTCCGGATGGACCTAGACGGGGGGTTCCGTAAGGCGGGGGGGCGGAGCGGAGTCCAGACAGCTTGGACAGTGGAATTAGCGCCCCCGCGCGACTTGGGGCCTCATGGGCCGATATGTTATGCCGCTTTACCTGCGGGAGCCGCGGTTGCGATCGTCGCGGTTTCCGCTCCTGCCGTTCCCGCGGCCGTTCTGGCTCTGGCGGCGATCGTCGCGGCCTCTGTCGTTGCGGATTTGCCCGTTATCGCGGCGGTTGTTGTCGCCGCGACCGACGTTGGACTGGCTCCGGCGGTTGTCCTGGCGGTTGTCGCGGCGGTCGTAACGGTGGTCGCGGCGGTCGTTGTCGCGGCGGTCGTAACGGTGGTCGCGGCGGTCGTTGCCGCGGCGGTCGTAACGGTGGTCGCGGCGGTTGTTGTCGCGGCGGTCGTATCGGTGGTCGCGGCGGTTGTTGTCGCGGCGGTTGTATCGGTGGTCGCGGCGGTTGTTGTCGCGCCTGCCGTAACGTCGGTTGTTGTTGCCGCCGCGGTTGCGGTCGACGCGCCTGTCGTTCTGGCCTCCGCGCCGATCGCCGGCCTGGGCCCCGCGATCCTGCGGTTGCGGCCGCTCGCCGACCTGGGGGCCGCGGTCCTGGGGCGCGGACGCGGCCCCGCGCTCTCCCTGGCCGACTCTGCCGGACTCCTGTGGCGGCCCGCCGTCTCCGCGGCTTCCCCGCTCGACGTTTCCGGAGTCGCCGTCGCGGCTTCCCCGCCCGACGTTTCCGGTGTCGCCGTCGCGGCTTCCCCGCTCGCCCTGCCCGGATCCGTCGCTTGTCCCGACGACCTCCTGGATCGCCTCGTCCTGGGCTGAACCGTCGCCGTCCTGCGCCAAGGCGTGGGAGGAAAGGCCTGCGGCCATCAGGGCGGCAACGGAGAAGGCCGCCGCGCGCCAGCCGGGGGAAGATTTAGGGGTGCCCATATGGTGTGCTCCTTTAACGCTTGTAGGGGACTCGGAGTCGAGTCCCGAGAAGATGCAAGCAAGATCCCTGCCAGTCGAGCGCGGAGGGCTGACCAAGCCGTATCCGGCTTCCTGATGCAGTGCGGGGCAAGGTTTGCCTCCGGACGAGCCGTCCGCGTCAGCGCTTGCTACCTGATCCCGCTCACAGTATCCCTCTATGGACAGCGGTTACAAGCTTTCCCCAAAGAAGCGAATTCCGTCCGCGTTGCCGGACCCAAGCGGGCGGATCCTGCCCAGCTGGATAGAATCTATCCGGCCGCCCCGCGTACTTTTTACCCGGACCCCGAGCCTCGGCGGAAACAGCCCCGATCCGCCGCCTTCCGTCCCGGGCGGTGAGCCGTCGCACGACGGCAACGGGATATTCGCCCTGCCGCCCGACGCCGCGGCCTTGGCCTCTGGCGGAACCGCCGGGGCCTTCGAGTCGCCCAGGACCCTTATCGCCGCGCCCCGCCCTCGTCGCCGGGCAGACGCTCCCCATGACCCGGCCCCTTGCCGCCGCCCGGGCGTTGCTCACCATGGCCAAGCCCCTTGCCGCCGCCGGGGCTTTGAACACCCTGGCCCTGCCCGTAGCCGCCGCCTGGGCCGCGATCCCCGCGGCCGGGACCGAAGCCGCCGTTGCCGTCCCGATGCCAGTCCAAGCCGCCAAGAACGCTGCCCCGTCCGCCGTCCTTCCAGCCACCGCGACCTATCCCGTTCTGGACGCCGCCGTCCACGGACGAACCGCGGACCCGGCCCAGGCGGTTCTCTTCGCGGAGATCCCGCTGTTCCTCCCCGCCGATGGCGGGCCTTTCCTCCGGCCCTGCGGCGTCGCCCCGGCCGTCCCCGATGCCTTGGACCGGGCCTCCGCCGATCCCGGGGCCCGCGCCGTTGCCTTCCGCTACGTCGCCCGCGCGAGCTACTGGGTCGGAAAATGCCAGCGTCGCCAGGGCCGCGGCCGTCAGGATGGGAAAAAAAGCTTGAAGCGCCTGATCTTCCTGATTCCGTTAGGAGCGTCTCCTCGGGGTCCGGGCAACGTTCCGAGTCCGTTCCATCGGGAGGCATAGTAGCAAATCAGCTCCCCCGCGGCCTAGGACGGCCCCTCCTTCATGGCTGAAACAAGGGGCGCCCGCAGGCGAAGCTGACGGCGCTACGCGCCCGCCCACAGGGCCAGCCTTCCCGCATGCTACGTCCATGCCTCCCGGCACCGCCTCCGGCAGCGTCCGGGACCCTGGCAACATACTAGGTCGCGGCCCGCACGGGGATGACTGAGCGAGAGGCCAGGGCAGACGGAAGAGGCCTTTGCCCCGGCGGCCTGGTTCGAGAAGTCGAAGGCGACGAGGAAGGGAAGCCTGAAATCCTAGGCGTCATGGGGAGCTTCAAGCCGGGGGGCGCCTTGAGGGGAGTTTAAATCCCGCAGACACCTGCCCCCCCATAAATCTGGCAGGGAGGGCAAACTCTTCCCAGCCCTTCCCACACCACCAAAGGGCGTGCCGTTCGGTATCCGGCGGTTCACCAGATATAGCCATAAGTTCATGATTCGCGGCTTCCCGTAGAGCTTGGACTGTCTGACCAGTCCGCAAACCTCCAAGCAGTCGTTGGTCATCGCCATCGACGCCCGGAGCGTCATTATTTCTGGCCGCCCTCTCCGCCGCCCCGCGCAAGCTTCCAAACGCCGCAGCCTTACGAAGCAGGTTCCGTACGATGGTCGCAACACACCCCCTCCTCTTCGCGTCCGCTATGATCCGCGCTCCCTGGGCGCTCTCCGGACCTTATCCTGCCCCCACCAGGGCAGCCCAATCGGCATACTGCTTTCCCCGCATAACTACCCTCTGTGATGGGAGAGATGCATTGCCTGACGTTCGGACCTACACTGGCGTAGCGCCTGGCACTAAGGCTTCGGCTGGCTTCCCCCGGTTCAGAATGGCGGTTTCTGTTCGTCGGGCCGGGGGTTTGCCTCCGGCTTCCTTCACTTGATCCTTGCGGATGTCCCTTTGCTGTCGGCTGACAGTTCCCGCCGCCAAGTCAGTTGAGGACTGCCGCATCCAAGTCATCGCCCATGCCGTGAAAGCAAATTCGCTGCCCGGCGCGTCCCCGCCGCGCCCAGCCGAACCGCCCCAGAGCCCGACTGCCCGCGCCGCAAGGCTCTCCAAACAACCTGGCGACCGGACGCTTAAGCCAGCGCTAAAGAATTTCCGAAACGTCACCCCGAGCGCCCAGGGCGCCTTCCGGCCGCAGGGCATTGGCGGCGCGGCCGTGCCGGGTCCGGACGGGGCAACCGGTGCAGGCAACATCCCCCCAGTATCCCGGAAATTACGAAACGCGCCGTTACCGCCGGAGGCAGAGGCAATCCGTAACCTGAAGGTACCGCCGGCGGCGGGACACAGGCGGGGCTCAAGCGGGGGCTTCAGAACCAGATGGCGCAGAAGGCCAACGGCCCGGACGGCCCAATCCCGCGCTCAACAGGGGGCGGGCGGGGACTGGCCCTTTCCGTCTAACTCGACCGCCGTCTCGCGCCCGTCCTTCTCGAAGAGGCAGGCAACAATATTCCTCTCCCGCCTGCCTATGGCGATCGACACCAGGAAGGGTCTTTCGGAGGCCTTGCCGTAGTCCTTTTTGCTGATTTGATCCATTCCCGCCCTGACTGCCGCCTCGGCGCCGTCCGCGTTTTCCGCCAATTTAAGCTCGATCACGTACGTCATCCGGCCGTAGAGGACCTCCAAGTCGAGTCGGCCCAGGTTCTCCCGCTTCTCGGGAGTGGCTTTGGCCCCGGCCGCCCACAGGGCTGCCTGCAACACTGAGCGGCAGAAACTCTCGCCTTTTTTCCGCAAAAGAACGGCGGCCAGCGATTCGGAGAGGCTGCGCAGCGAATCGGCGTGAACTTCCTGTCCCGACGATTCGCGGACGGCCGTTGCAATTTGCTCGTCGCGAAACGCGCGGTTAGCGTCGGAATGGCCAGGGCCGCAAATGCCATGGAGAAGACGCTTTAAGGACTGCCAAGCCTGCAGAGGACTTTCATCGCCCATGCCGGGCAACCACGCGGAAGCCCCCCTTCTCCGGGCACCGGGAAGGAGGGCTTCCGTCATGCGGAGGGGGCCGGAGCCGCCCCTATTCGGCCGGGGCCCTCCCGCGCTCCCGGCCCTCCCCCAGCGGGGAGGGCCTGAAATCCCAGCGGACCGCTAGCGGTGTCCCCTGCCGCCGCCTCCGTTGTTGTTATTTCGGTACGCGTGGCCTCGCCCGCCGCCGTTGTTGCCGCGGCTGTGGCCCACGTTGCTCCCCCGGTTTTGCCTGTTGCCGCCGTAGTTGCCGTAGTGCTTGCCGCCGTTGCCCCGCCCGTTGCCGTTGCCCCAGTGGTTCCCCCGGCTGCCGCGGCCGTTGCCGTTGCCCCAGTGGTTCCCCCGGTCGTTTCTCTGGTTGCCGTTGCCCCAGTGGTTCCTGCGGTCGTTCCTGTGGCTGCCGTTACCCCAGTGGTTCCCGCGCCAGTTCCTTCGTTTGGCGTTAAATCCCTCGCGGTTCGGCCCGCCGCGCCCGTTGCCCGCGTAGGAGCCCTCCCGTCCGCCGGAGTAGTTGCCGTCCCCCGCGTAGCTGTCGTTCTGGGTATCGGAGCTGTAGTCGGTCTGGGTGGCGCCGCCGCGGTTCCCGCGGGACCCGGCTCTGCCGTAATCAGTGCTGCCGACGTCGCCAGACACGTTGTCGGAGCCGTAGTCGGTTTGGGTGGCGCCGCCTCGGTTCCCGCGGGACCCGGCTCTGCCGGAATCAGTGTTGCCGACGTCGCTGGACCCGTTGTCGGAAACGCCGCCGCCCGCTTCGTCCTGGGCGCTGCCGATGGCCGCGAAGCCGAGCACCATGAGGGCCGCGGCCCCGAATACCGTGAGGGCCTTCCACGGCCCGGTCGTCCTGGTTTCCTTCATCACGCTCTCCTTAGTGGTTTTCGGCGGCGGCCTGAGGGGCGTGCGGCCGGCTAAATCTCTTAAACTTCCGATTCGATGCCCCCGCCTTCCGGGGGTCGGCGTAGTGGACAGCAATAGGCGGGCCAACCCCGCCGGAGGGCACCGCGGGAGGCCCCGGAATGACCCGTCCAGGGGCTCCGGGCTTTGGCAGAAACTCTATTCGGGCTTCCTGAAAACCGCGCGGGCCCTGCCCTTGGAGCAAGGTGTGCCCGCAACCGGCTCGCATCCCAAGAAACCTCCGGACGCCTCCGCCGACCTTCCCGGACGCCGCGAGGCGGGGAGCCCAGCTCTGGGTACCCGCTGGCCAGCCGCATACAAATTACTCGCCCCGCCGGGCTGGATTTACCCGGAAGGGAGCGGGACGGAACGGAAGCGGCCGGTGCCGGGGCTTGCCCCGGAAGCCGCGCCCGCCCTTGGACGGTACCTGGACGGCTGGCAGATGCCTGGTCAACTGGCCGGATGGAGTACGTTTCTCACTCGCCAGGAGACAGCAGAGCCTGATCGCCACATTGCCTGAATGCCGGGGCAAAGGGAGGCCGTGCCCCGGAAAGGCTTTGCTCGGAGAGAAAATGCAAAACAGTTGCAAGTTTCGTCCTTTAGGCGTTCCGCAGGCCCTGGACCTTGTCTGCGGAGCCGCCCTCTGCCTCTCTCCGTCTCCGCAAGTGCGAACGCCTTCCCCACACCCGTCAGCCCCCTTTCAGCGCGCCAGCCAGTGCAACGCCCGGCTTCGCTTCGCTCGGCATTTCCGGCAGGCAGTTAACGCCCTCTTTCGCGGTTTCATTCCGTCGAGCCGAGGGCTCGCCCCCTCTCCTTCGGGCGGGCCTCGCAACCTTCCCCGCGATGTCGGATGCCAGTTTCCTCTGAAAACCAGCAGAAGACACCCGCTTCCAATACATCGCCCGTGCCGGGAACGCGGAAAGGCCCCCTCCCCCGGAATCGGGAGAGGGGGCCCTGAAGGGCTGCGCTTTACGGAAGGCGCTCTAAGCGGCGGACGACGCGGAAGGGACCCTGCCGATACGCCTCCCCCTTCCGTCGGAAAGAAGGGCGGGGTCCCTTGAGGAGGCGGGGCAGACCCTGTCAGGAGGCCAGCTCGCCAGGCATTGCCTCCCCGCCGCCGCAACGTGGAGCCCGGGAGCTATACGGCCAGCCTTCGTCCCGAAGCGGCCAGCAAG
>JAIRZX010000219.1 GCA_031267005.1 Deltaproteobacteria bacterium | reverse complement strand
AGGAACCTGTCGGCCTCCCTGGCCCCCCCGTCGCCCATATTAAGAAGGGTTACGGCCGCCGTGGCCAGGGCCCGGGCGTGGAGGCCCGCGAGGCGCTCCCTCTCGGGGAAGGAAAGGAGCCCCTCCATGAGGGAGGCCGAGGAGCGGGGATCAGGCCGCAGCCCGGGCAATACGAGCCGCAGGAACGATATCAGCCTGAGCCTCAGAGCCTCGTCCGGGGCGCCGTCCGGCGGGGCGTTCAAGGCCGATACGATCAGGACCCCGGGCTTAACGCCTGGCGGCAAGGGATCCTTCCCGGCTACCGCGCGGCTCAGCTCCTTGGCCCGGGCCAGGGGGTCCGGATCGCCCGGGTCCGGGCCGTCATCGACGCCCGCCAGGATGTCCGGATCGGCGAACACGCGCATGACGTTCGCCGGCCTCGCCTCGTCAGCGCCGCGGAAAACCCGGTCCCACAAGGAGACCCGTCCCGCGCGCTCCGCCACGCGCCTTACGAAGTCAGGGCTGTCGCAAAGGTCGTTTACCGCTATCGGATCCACCAGCTGAACCTCCACGCGCCCCGCGCGCCGGGAGCGTCGGCGCCTCCAGGGCTGGCGTTCCCGGGGAAGGCCCCGCGGGACAAAACGCACCCCCCCCCCAAAGCGCCGCCCCGGAATGCACCGCACCGGCCAGCGGAACTGAGACATGATCGGACATTACCCCAAACCCATGCCCCGCGCAAGAGGGCTCGCGACGCGTCCACCCGCGGGGGGCTGCGCCGTGAGGGCGCAGGATGGCAACTGACAATCCGGCCGCGTAAGGAGCCGCCAGCGGGGGTCCGGCCCGCCGGAGGCCATGCCAGCGGAGGGTAAGGGCCGCAATGGCGCGCCTGCGGACAGTCAGGCCCGGGCACGGACCGCCCCGCAGAGGGCGCGGAGCCCGGGCCTTCGGCGTCGGGAAGTTCACGCCCGAAAGAAAGGGGCTTCCGCGTCTTAAGGAGACGGCGGCGGACCGGCGGGAAACGGAAGCTCGGCCTGCAAGCCACAAGGCCCCGGGAGGCTTGCGCCTCCCGGCCGGAACGGGGGAAAGCGCGGCGGGAAGCGGAAATACCGGGGGGGCTGGCGGGCGCGGCGCGTGGAAGGGGAAAGGGGAAAGGGGAAAGGGGAAGGAAAGGAAAGGGCGCTTCGGCGGGATTCGGGGGGGAGGGTCCGTTAATGGCAGGTGCGGGGAGGCACGTCTCCCATGAGCGAGCGGAGCCCTGCCAGGAAATCCCCCACGTCTGGGTCGTGGGAGTAGCGGTCGATCTCGCTTGCCAGGAGCCATGCCTCCAGGGGTTCGCCGCCGTTGAACAATCCTGCGCACAGCCCCGCCGCCGCCCTGGCCCAGTGCCGCAGGAAGGGAGGCTCCCGGTGGGGGACGGTGTCCACGGCGGCGAACAGGAGCCTGGCCACGTCCGTCCTCCCCTCGGCGGAGTGGTAGGCCACCATGCTGGCGGACGCGGAAAGCTTCATCTCGATCCCGTACCGGCTGCGGTCGGAACTCCCGGCTATCCTCCCGTAGAAGTCGTCGATGCGCCCGGCGTCGCCCTTCGCAAGGTAGAAGGGGAGCAGGTTGGTCTCGATGTAGAGCCTGCACTGCTCCACTTCAGGCGAGTCGCGCAGGTCAACGACGGTCTCGTAGAGCCGTTCGATGCCGGAAAGGGCCTGGTCGCCCGGCCAGTCAAGGCAGGACGTTACGATGGTAGCGGCGGACCGGGCCTTCCAGTCGTCCGTGTCGTCGGGGTGGGGGAACTTCACGAGCTTCCGGTGGACGTCCATGGCCTCGGCGATCCTCTCCTGGCCGAGCAGCGCGGTCACGAGCTCGCAGGCGGCCTCGGCGGCGAAAAAGGCGGTCCTCGGGTCGTCGGCGTAGCTCTCGAGGGGCTTCAAGTAGAAGGCGCCGTCCGTGACCCTCCCGCCGGAATGGATGCAGCGCATTACCAGATCCCGTGAAAGCTCGGCGAGCCTCGCGAACTCGGAGTCCGAGGAGCAGCCCTCCACGAGCTCCAGGAAAAGGATCTTCGCCTGGTGGCTGTTTTCGGTTTCCATGAGATCCGAGGCCATGGCCTTCATCGCGCAGAACTGCAGCTGCAGCACGATGTCCAGGCAGTTCACCATCCTCGCGCCGGGCGTGGATGGGAACGGCGAAGGGGGGTTCCGGCGGGCCAGCTCGAAGGGGAAGCGCAGGCCCAGGAACCTGACGGACGTGGCTATGCCCGAATAAGGAGGGAGCTCCGGGATCGGGAGCCCGTCCAGCCCGCCTTCGCGGGCGAGCGCTTCCCTCAGGGCTTCCGCGAGCTCGTAGATGACGTAGTAATACGGCATGGCCTCTTCGGGCCTGCCGGACGAAAGGAGGCTGAAAAAGACGTTGAAGGCGGCGGCGGCGCGGTCGGTCTGGAGCTCCCAGCCCAGGCCGTCGTTCCGGATGAAGGCGAAGGCCCGCTCGGCGGCGTCGGGGTCGTCCTGGAGGGTGGCCAGAAGCACCATGAAGGCCCCCGCCCTCACCGAGAAGGCGTCGCTGGCGTCGGGATGGACCATCGTCTCGACCACGGATATGCTCTCTCGGGCCCTGTCGTAGAGCCCGGCCAGGCACAGGCCGTAGAGGGAGGCCGCCCTGACTTTCAGGCATGCTTCGGCGAGGCGGTACTGTTCCGACTCGTCCATGCCTTTTTCAAAGGGGCAGAGCATCATGAGGGTATCGACAGCCTGGGAGGTCTCGAGGCGGATTTTGGTCAGGACGTCTCTTACTGGCGGGTTGAGGCGCTTCCAGAAATTTCCGCGGGACAGCCTCTCCACTTCGGCCGCGTGTCCCTCGACAATGCCGAGGAGGCGGTCTATGGTCAGGTGAGGTTCCATGCGGGGCCTTTCGGAGGATGCAGGCAAGGTCGTTCGGGGACCTGCGGAATGAGGATTCGCAGAAAGGAGGACGGTCGGCGCGGAGGAAACGGCGGAGCGGGGAAAACGGCGGAAGCAAACGAACCTCCGGCGCCACCGGTAAGGTTAAGGTAACGGAAGCGCCGGGCCGAAGGCGCGGAAGCCCTGAAAGGGGCCGCCTTCGGCCGCGAACGGTTGCGCCCAGCCGTTTAAGGTTAAGACCTTGCCTGCGGGCTGTCAAGGCCCGGGGGCCCGCTGGGGGGGAATCACCGCGCGGGGAGAAACAGTACGCGCGAAACAGGTTTCCGGCCTGCCCGGAAACCGCGAGAGAAGCCGGCCGGGACCTTTCCTTTGCGCCCGTCGGCTCTGGGGCCGCCGGCCCGCGCCCGCTTCAAGCCTTGGCTTCCCCGGTTTTAGGGCGGAGTCCGGGCGCGGGAGAAAGAAGCGGCGCCGTGTCGGACGCACGGACGTGACACAAATGCCGAAAAATGTCAATTGCTTTTCCGGCTGACCTAGCATAGCCCGGAAAAGGCCAGCGGCGAGGGACGACCGCCAAAAACAGCCAGCGCGCCGGACGGGTATTCGCCCAAGCCGCTCGCCGCGCTCGCGGCTTCTTTCCTATGCCGTCAGGCAAGGCCAGCTGAAACGATCGAGTTAGGACATCTGGATGTACTATAATAACACGCGCAGGGAAAATTTTATGCTTCTGCCATACGCTATACTCCATACCTCCATAAGCCATACGCCATACCTCCCGGGGAATCTTCCGCCAGGCGATTCCGCGCCTCCAAAAACATCCTGGAGCTTCGGCCTGACTTCAAGCATCCTGGAGCTTCGGCCTGACTTCAAACATCCTGGAGCTTCGGCCTGACTTCGCGAAACGGCTCGCAGGCCGGCTCGAAAAATTTTCCCCTTTCGCAGCGGCAAGCCCGCAAGGATCCCGCCCGTCCCCGGCCGAGGCTTAAACGTTTCGTTAAGCCGCGGCCGTCGCCTTTCCCCGGCATGGTTCAGCTTCTCCCCGGCATGGTTCAGCTTCTTCCGCTGCCGCGGCTAGCGCCCCTCCCCGCCTGCGCCCACTGCCCCGCGACCGGCCTCGGACGCTACGGCGCGGAAGGCGAAAAACAGACAGGCTAAAGCTGCGAGCGAAGAGACGAAAATCATAAACGTTACGGGTACGGCGACTTTGCCTGTTACCGCGCTCAACACGGAACTCACGGCTCCCGCTGCCGCGAACTGCAGGACTCCCAGCACGGAAGAGGCGCTCCCGGCCAGGCGGGCGGTGTCGTTCATGGCTACCGCTACGGAGTTTGCTACCGAGAGCGGGAACGGGACAAGGCACAGGAGCATGAGAACGAGAAGGGCCCTGACCCCGGGAAGCCCGCAAACCTCGCAGTAGACGGTCACCGCCAAAGACGCGGCGCACATCCAGGCGAGCGAGCCGCGCATGACGCCGAGCGGGGTGTAACGCTTCAACAAAATGTGGTTGGCCTGGCTGGCGAACGCCAGGACGAGGGAGTAGGCCCCGAAGGCCCAGCCGTACTGGGCCTCGTCCAAGCCGTAGACGCCCATGAGAAGGGACGGGGAGCCGCTTATAAACGAAAATATGGCCCCTCCGCCCAAGGCGCCCGCCAGGGAAGTCCACCGGAAAACCGGCCGCTTCAGCACGGTCCAGAAGCTCGCTATCGACGCCGCCGCCCCCTGCCTCACCCTCCTCCCCTCGGGAAGAGTCTCGGGGAGGCCGAAGAGGACTGCAGCGAACGAAGCTATCCCCAGAGCGGTCATGAAGACGAAGTTGGAGCCCCATCCGGCGGTTTTTGTGAGGTACGCCCCGGCCACCGGGGCCACCACGGGGCCGACGGACTGCACGGCCATGAGTATGGTGAAGATCTTCGTGGCGCCTGCCAGGTCGTAGGAGTCGCGGACCACCGCGCGGCCTATTATCATTCCGGCGCATCCTCCTATCGCCTGCAGGAAGCGCAACGCAAGGAAGCCGCCTATGTCCCTTACGAATACCATCAGCGCCGTCGCCATGATGTAGATTACAAGCCCCCAATAGAGCGGGGCCTTGCGCCCGAGCCTGTCGCTCAAGGGACCGTAAATGAGCTGTCCGAAAGCAAGGCCGAAGAAAAAGACCGCGAGGGTCATCTGCACGTTCTCGATGTCCGTGTTCATGTCGGCGGCCATGGCCGGGAACGCCGCGAGGTACATGTCGGTCGAAAACGGAGCGAAGGTCCCCAGAAGGGCGAGTATCGCGGAGAGCCGGAGCGTGGAAGCCGCGGCGCGGGCTGAATCTTCCATCAATTCACAGGAATCCTTTCCCCGCAAGCGTAAACGCGCGTTACGGGACACCGCCGGGAAGTTTCCCGCCGGAGGGAGTTAAAGGCGGTTAAGGGATTTTGCGGTCCGAGACTCCCCGGCCGCGCCAAAGGGGCCAAGCGCGGGAAAAGGGCGCTCTGCGCAGCCGGAAAGGGCTGCACCCCGGGCGGAGGGACCGCCTGCGCGCGGGCATGCCCGTGCCGCGCGCGTCGGGAAAAGCAATATGCGGAAAACTGGAAAATTTTTCGGAAACGGCGCGTAACTGCGGGAACGGCTTCCCGAAACGGAGAAGGCGGGAGGGGATCGGAACGCGTCTAGCGGGGAGCGGCTCGGCGTGGCTCTTGGCCGGACCGCAACGCGGGACGCCAGGGGAGTGGCGGATCCTCTGTGGGGGGGGATCCGGAGGGGCGGTTCCTCCTGGGAAGGGGATCCGGAGCGACTGCCGCCTCGGAAGGAGGCAGAGGACTGGAAGGCGAAGGCAAGGCGCCCGCCGCCTGGCCGCGGACGGGCGCCTCGGGAGTAACGCCCGATCTTCAGTCCGGTCCGGCGAACCGGACCGGGACCTGCAGAAACGGCGGAAAGGACCGGAAAGGACGGAACCGGCGGAACGACCGGAACAATGTCAGGCTCCCTCGCCCGGGGCCGCCCGGGCGGCGGAAAGCTCGCGGGCTCCCCCGGCGACGTCGGGCGTTTTGGCGGCGGACAAGCCGCCTGCGGCTACCGGGCTCCCGTTCGCCAGGTCCTCCTCCCTCTTCCTCCTGCGCTGGACAATGTACACCCCGGTCAGGATCAGGATCCCCGGGGAGCTGAAGATCCACTTGGAGGGCCTGTCCACGGGAAGCTCGATGCCGAGAACCTTGGTGGGGTCCTCCATGTTGACCCCGAGGCGTTCCAGGCGGCTGCCGTAGCCCACGTCGTCTATCATCAGCGTGTCGCCCTCCCAGGCCACGAAGGCCCCAGCGCTCTCCAGGCGCTTCTCGGCGCCGTCGCCTTCGAATGGGAGCACGACGGTCTGGCGGACTATCCTGCCGTTTCCGAAGTCAGTCTCCAGACGGAGGCGCATGGTGTCCCCGGGCTCCAAGGAGCTTACCGTCTCCATCACTTGCGCGGACGGCAGCTCCCGGTAGGGCGGGAAGGCCATGTCCTGGGGGATGTCGGGGCGGAAGAGGAACATCATGGCCACGGCCAGGGCGGCCATCTCCCACACCCGCGTCTTAACCAGCATGTAGCGCTGGGTTATGCTCGCGAAAGCCACGCAGGCCATGGCCGAGGTCACGAACACCCACGCGAAGTGCCAGACGTTTACGATGTTTATCAGGAGGATCTCCTGGTTGTAGAGGAACACGAAGGGCAATACCGCCGTGCGGAGTTCGTAGATAAAGCCCTGTATGCCCGTTTTGAAGGGGTTCCCGCCTGAAATGCCGGACGCGGCGAAGGCAGCCAGCGCGACCGGGGGCGTGGCGTCGGCCATTACGCCGAAGTACAGGCAGAAGAGGTGGACGGCCAGGTACGGTATTCCCATGCCGTGGGCCGCGCTTATGTTGTAGATGACCGGGGCCAGGAGGGTCGACACTATGATGTAGTTGGCCGTGGTGGGCAGCCCCATGCCCAGGATGATGGCCAATACGGCCGTGAGCACCAGGACCGCGGGGAGGTACCCCCCGGAGATTGCCTCGACCAGCGAGGCCAGCACCTGGCCCACGCCGGTCAGGCTCACCGCCCCCACGACGATGCCCGCCGTGGCTGTGGCGAGCCCTATGCCCACCATGTTCTTGGCTCCGTTTATCAGGCTCGAGAGGAGCCTCGAGACCGCCTCGGCGATCCTTGGCTTCACCGGCTCCCGGTTCATGAGCGCGGCGAAGGGCTTCTGGGTGAGGAGGATGAGAATCATCATGAGGCAGGCGTAATAGGCCGCCAGCCCCGGGCTCATCTCCATTACCATGAGCCCCCAGACCAGGACGGCCGTGGGCAGCAGGAAATAGAGCCCCGCGAAAAGGACCGGGGTGACGGAGCTTATGAGCATGAGGGCGTCCGTGTCGCCCTCGGGTATCCGGGGGAAGCGCAGCGACACGAACAGGA
>JAIRZX010000318.1 GCA_031267005.1 Deltaproteobacteria bacterium | reverse complement strand
CGCGGGTCCCAGGATGCCCCCCGACGAGTCGAAGGAGCTGGAGCTCTTAAACTACCTCTCCCGCGGCGGCAGGCTCATGAGCCTGAACGACCCGATGGTGGCGGCGCTGGCCCCGGACCTCTTCGCCCCCATGAGCTTAAGGCTCCCCGAGGGGCTCACGGTGGACCAGACCATGAACTGGGCGGGCACGGAGGACACTTTCATAGTTTCCGAAGACTTCCCGGCCCACCCGGCCACCTTGGGCATGCGCGGGCCGGTCGTCTTCCCCCTGGCCGGGGCGGTCTTCACCAGGGACATCGGCGCTCGCTCGCCCTCCGGGGGAACCGGCGGGGGCCCGCCCGCGGATTCCCCCCGCGACGCCGCGACCGGAACCGGGCCCGGCGGCCCCGGACCCGGAAGCGCGGAACGGGCGGACGGCCCGGAAGGCCCCGCCGCGGCAGACGGGCCCGGCACGCCCGGAGAACCGGCGCCCGCCGCGGGGGACGACGCTTTCCTCGGCCACACTTGGGCGGTGGCGCTGACCTCCGGGGCCGCCTTCCTGGAGACCGACCGGGAGTCCATAGGCCGCAGGGAGCCCCGCTTCGACAGGGACGCCGATCCGGCGGGCCCCATGGTCCTGGCGTCGGCCACCACCCTGGCGGGCGGTGGGAGGCTGGTCCTCGCCGCCGACAGCGACTTCGCGTCCAACGCCTACATAGGCTTCGCCGGGAACCTGGACTTCGCGACCGGCCTCCTGAGCTGGCTCGTGGGGGACGAGGACGACCTCACGGGCCCGAGGCGGGGGACCGTGCTCATGGTGACCGACCCCGTCGCCAGGTTCTTCTTCTGGGGGCCGGTGGTGTTCTGGCCCCTCTTGACGCTCGCCGTCTGGGGGACTATCTTCCTCCGGCGAAGGAGGGCTTCGGCCTGAAAGGGGAGCCCCGCCCCGGAAGGGCTACCGTCCGGAGAGGGGAACAGGCCTGGCAAAGCCGGGGCCGGGACGGCTCGGCCCTCTAACCGCCCCTTCGGGCGCCCCGCCCCGAAAACCGCCCCGGACGGCCTCCGCCGGGGGGACGGGGCTCGGGCCAGGCCCCCCTGGCCCGAGGGGAAAGGGTTCGGGGAGGGCCGGCGGAGCGGGCGGGACGCCGCGCCCTCATGTCCCCGAGAGCCCGCATGGCCCAGCGAGCCCGCATGGCCCAGCAAGCCCTCATGGCCCAGCAAGCCCGCATGGCCCAGCAAGCCCGCATGGCCCAGCAAGCCCGCATGGCCCAGCAAGCCCGCATGGCCCAGCGAGCCCGCATGGCCCAGCGAGCCCGCATGGCCCAGCGAGCCCTCATGGCCCAGCAAGCCCCCGCAAACCCATCGATCCCTGCCGGAGGAACCGGTTTCATGACCCCAGAAACGTCCGTACCGATCCTGATGATAGACATCAGCAGGGTTCGCCTCGCTACCGCGCTCCTGCCCCCGGCGGACCTCGTGCCATGGACGGAGCTGAACGCGGCGAAACGCGCCATCCTGGAAAAGAAGCGGGTGGCGTCGGGCCGCGGCGACGGGAAGCCCCGCCAGGCGACGTACGCCTTAGACAGCGACCTGGCCGTGATCGCGACCCTCTTCGGATTCCCGGAGCAAGGGGCGAAGCTCATGGAGAAAGCCTTTTCCGGCTTGGTCAGGACGCTCGGGAAAGACGACGCGACCGCTCTCGCGGCTACTGCGAACTTCGCTTTCACCCTCGCGCGTTTCGGCGACTGGCCCGGCGCCCTCTCGTTGAGCTTGCGGGCCCTGGAGGGCAGGGAGGCGACGCTCGGCCCGTCCCACGAGCTCACAGCCGAAGCCAGGAGAGCCTTTGCCGAATCCCTGCTGCGCATGGGAGACTCCGAAGGGGCGTTGAAGCATTACGATCTGGCGCTGCGGGAGGCGGGAAAGTTCCCCGCAGGGAAAGACGACGGGGCCAAAGCCCTGTTAGGGCTGGGAGACGCGCTCGCGGCGTCGGGCGACCACGCCCGTGCCGAGGAGACCCTCGCCCGGGCTCTCGAAGCGTTGTCCCGCCCTGACGGGTCCTGGCACGTGCCCGCGCTGGAGGCCTCCGTATCGCTCGGGCTCGCCGAAAGCGCGCTGGGCAAACACGGGGAAGCCGTAAAGCGCCTTGACCGGACCCTCGGGGACTTGACCGGGCTCCTGGGATGCAGGTCGCCCCTGACGGCGAGGGCCACTAACGCCCTTGGCCGGGCGCTCGCGGCCTCCGGCCGGCTCCAAGTCGCCGCCTCGACGCTGAAGGACGCCGTCGCTACGTCAAAGCAGTCCTTAACGGCGGCCCACCCCGACTCCTGCGCCTACGCGTTGGACTTCGCCTCTGTCCTGGAAAAGCAGGGAAAGGCAGCGAAGGCGGAGCGCTGGATAGAGCAGGCCGTTTACGGCTTGAAGAAATTCCTCGGAAAAGAACACCCGACCGCCTCCGCGGCGCTTAAGCGCCTGGACGCCGCGAGGGGCGCCGCCGCCTCCCGTCCCGCCGCCGACGCGGGCACCCCCCCCTCCGGCGCGTAAGGTTCCCCCCGCAGGCTCGAAGCCCCCTCCCCCGCCGCGCCGGTTCCGCCCGCGGGCGCGGCGCTCCCGCCCTAAGGCGCCGAGGCTCGGCCTGCGGGATAACCGGATACGCCAGCTGACGCGACCGCTCCGCGTTCCGGCGGAACGCTTCCGCGGGCGGCCTCCCCGGCGCTCCCCGGGACGCGCGGCGGGGGAAGGAGGGCGCGGCTCCCCCCCGGACGGCCCCGGGAAGCACCCCGGAATCGTTCTTTTCCCGCGCGCTTCGCGACCCTCGCACCCTCGCACCCTCGCGTGCGGCGCCCGCCAAGGAACGTATTGCCAAGGGAGCGTATTACAGAACGCCGGCGACTCCGGCGGCGGCGCCGGTCCGGAAAGCGGAGGTTGCCGGTCCCGGAGTCGGGCGCCGCGCGGAAACCAGCAAGCTTTGATTCCGCTGCAGAAACCCCTACCCTCGGAAGTCAGGGTAAAGGCTCTGCGGCTGGGGCATCGGCATCTCTTGCGTTTAAGCCAAATCCTTGCCCTAACGAGCTTCCCCTGCCCAGGCTCTCTTGCCTCCGAAAGCGCCAAAAGGCCAGGGCTGGGCTTTTTGCGGCAGAATCATGATTGACTCGGGCCTGACTCAGGACCGCCCCCCCTTTAACCCGCGAACGGATACGTCGGGCTTAAAGCTTGCTTCACATTTCTAAGAGTGAACCCGGGCGTGAAGCATCATCTACAGGTTATTGCACGACATCAAACTTGGGCCGGATAAGGGCCCAGGCCGGCCGGGAGGCCACGAAAACGGGGTTATCGTTTCGCAGCGGAATCCACGGCAAGTCGCCTCCGCGCCTAATCTTAGTCATCAGCATCACTTCCGCAGCCAAGGTTAGGCTCTAAAAGCCAGCGTCTTTGGGCTATCGGCCAAGATCCTCGACCGCATCGGAAGCCATGCGGCGCCTTCCAGGCGAATAGCCTGCTCCAGGACGTGGCGACACCGCGCCCAGTTTCAGGCGTCATCATCAGTTTCGTCGCCAATGTAGTGTCCTGAAGGCCGACCAGAGCCTTGGAGCTGCCCGGCCAAGAGCCGAGACAGCCCCGGTGCCAACGAAAACAGGGTTCCCGCATCAAAGGAAAATGAAAGACAAGGCTCCGTTGCCTTCCGCCTTAGGCATCAGCGTCACTTACGTCGCAAGGGCTGGGTTCTGAATGCCAGCACCTTTTCCGTCAAGAAACTTGACAGCGCTTCCCCCAGCCCCGAATGCGACAGCGATGTTCAGCAGTCTCTGCGTGGTGGCCGAGCACTGGCAAATCGAATTGGGGTCTCGGCGATTTTAAAAAGGGGTGTTTCAGTTTTCTATTGTTCGTATCGTCACGGAAATGATTAATCTATAAGGGTTTCTAAATTACTCACTAGAATTTTGTTGTACGATTCTGACAATATTGCCATAGCTGTTAAATATTAGAATAATATCAAAGAAATGGCTATA
>JAIRZX010000191.1 GCA_031267005.1 Deltaproteobacteria bacterium | reverse complement strand
GGGGGGGGGGAGGGCTTGGCCGCATCTCGGCGCGCTACGGGGCGGCTTTGGCCCCTCGGCGGGCGGCGGGGCGGCCCCGTGGCCCGTGGGCGGGACGCGGGTGGGCGGGTGCAGCGGGGGCATCGTCCCTTGGAGGGCGGCGAAGAGGTCTTGGCCCCTTTGAGGGCAGCGGCGCGTCCATGCGGACGGGGCGGATGGTTCGGCTTCAGGCCGCGCCCAGGCGATTCCCCCGCAACCCCCTAACTCCCGCCGCAAGCCGGGCCCCGGAACGGGGGTGAAGCGGCGGCGGGGAGGCTGGCGCGGCGAGGGGGGCTTTGAGCGTGCCTTGACAACGATCGGCTCCGGACTATATATCTTAGGCACAAAAGAAGTCAGGGGCCGCGGCGCCGGTGGGGATCCTCGGGGCGCAAGGTTCCGGAAGGGCCCAGAGGCTGATGGACGATCAGAAGCTTTCCAAACTACTGCGCAGGTACGCCGGGCTGTGCCGCTCCAAGAGGTTTTTCCTTAAGCCTAACATCCCGAGGATCAAGCTCCTGGACGCGATGGGCCAGTACGCCCACGAGGTCCAGGACGAAGCTTCGGTCCTGATGGTCTACGACGACACCTTCTTCCGCAACTGCTCCAACGGGATACTCGTGTCCAAGTACGCCATGTTCGGGAGGGGCAAGGGGGCCAGCCGGTTCTACTGGGACTTCCTAAACGACCGCACGATTGAGCTGAACGGCTCCCAGCTCCACATTGACGACCAGTTCGTGATGACCTTCAGGTACCTCAAGCGCCTGGAGCGCGAGAACATCCTCTCCTTCGCCCGGGACATCCAGGCCCTCTACCTGGATCGCCCGGTACCCAGCCTCGACCGCAGGAAGCCGGCGCGGCTCGCCGACGCCGAGAAGGCCGCCGAGGCCGCAGTGCCCGACGAAGTCTTCGGGCTGGAGGTGGACGAAAAGCGCTAGCCCCGGACTCCGCGGGAGCGGAAGGGGCGCGTTTCCGGCGCCCTTGCTTCTTGTTGGCGGAGTCCCTGAATCCCCCCCGGTCCCGGGCGTCCGGGCCCGTGCAGCATTTTGCAGGGCCTTACCCGCCTTTTCGGCTTTACGCCGGATTCATCCCGATACCGCCTCAATTATCCCGGTTCGCCCTCCTGATAAAACTCGATTCCATAAGATTCATTCCGGTACCCCCGGTTTCTCCCCCTCCTTTCGCCGTCAAGAGGCACGATGTCTTCGCCTGATTCTCCCTACGGGATTGGCTCCCTCCCCCGCCCCGCCAGTGTCGGCGCGGAAATCCCCGCTTCCCGGAAGAAGCCCCCCTTGTCCGGGGGAGCCGAGCGCTCCGGGGGAAGCGGGGGCTCCCCGGCCGCCGCCGGCCCGACGGCCTCCAAGCCGTCCGCGGCTACCGGCGGCTACCTGAGCGTCGTCTCGCTGTTCTCAGGCTGCGGGGGCATGGATCTGGGCTTCGCGGGTGGCTTCGAGTTCCTTGGGAGGCGGTACCCGGAGACGGGCATGGAGGTCGTCTGGGCGAACGACGCAAACCCGGCCGCCTGCGACACCTACCGCCTGAACTTTGGCGATCGCGTGGTAACGGGCGACGTGTACGCCGCCATGGCGTCGATGCCCCCGTCCGCTGATTTGGTGATAGGCGGCTTCCCCTGCCAGGACATCTCGGTAAACGGGAAGATGCTGGGCTTGGACGGCAAGCGGAGCGCGCTTTACGCCGCCATAGTGGAGACGGTGGGAAGGCTCGGGCCAAGGGCCTTCGTTGCCGAGAACGTGGGCGGGATACTCATGAAGCGGCACGCGGCGGCGTTCGCGAAGATCCTCTCCGATTTCGGGGATCTTGGCTACTCCGTGCATGCACGGGCCTACCAGGCCGCCGACTACGGGGTGCCCCAGACCAGAACGAGGGTCTTCATAGTGGGCACGCGGGCGGATCAGGCCGCCTTCCGCCCGCCTCGGCCGACGGCGGGGAAGCGGGTCACGGCCAGGGAGGCCATAGGCGATTTGGAGGCCCTGGAGGCGGATCCGGGCTTCTCCCACGTCTGGAGCCTCGCCCGCGAGAGCCCCGAACAGGGCTCCAGGAGGCTTTTGGCCGACCGCCCCGGCTTTACCGTGAGGGCCGAATGCCACGGGAACATCCATTTTCACTACAGCCTGCCCCGGCGCATCTCCATGCGCGAGGCGGCGAGGCTCCAGTCCTTCCCTGACGGCTTCAGGTTCGCTTCCAAGCTCAGGGAGACCGAACGGCAGATAGGGAACGCCGTGCCTCCGGTCCTGGCCTGGCACGTCGCCGCGGCCGTAAAGGCTGCCTTGGAAGGCTTGTCGCCCCTTCGGGCGGGGAATTTCCTGGTTACGGAGAGGTTTTTGGCGCAAGCGCCGCAGGGTTCTCGACGCGGTGTACCAGTTGTATAAAAATAAATTGGTGTTTAGTCCGGAATGTTCTATTGGCTGATCTGTAATTCTCAATTTTTTTTCGCGCTATAAACAAATGGTGTTACCTTTGCTTCACGGCGGGGACTGTTCAGCCCCCCCCCCCCACACACACAAGCCCGGCCAGTCCTTTGCCCCCCCTTGCGTCTAAGCGATAAACGGCTCCGACGGAGCCTGGCGCCAGGGCGATGCCCGTATGCGCCGACTCCGTCCTCGAAAGGCGTACCGTGCAGTTGGGCGGCGTTGCCAGGCCTCGATAATTGAGTGCCCGTCCGCCTGTCTCCCGCGCGGCGTTCGGCGGCCGCCAAGGCGCATGGTTCATTTACAGCGGCAACCGTGCAGGCTTTCAGTCAAGCCGCTCGCGGATGCCCCCGGACCCGCGGCGGTTCCGCAGCGCGGAGGGTGGCGGGCCCTGCCTCCGGGCGTCATGGCCCGGAGCTTCGCTTTCCGCTAAGCCGTAGCGGAGACACCGGATAGCCTGGCGGAAACGTGGCCCGGCGGAACTCTAAGGACGCCAGCGAAAAAAAATTGCGCGTCCCTCCTGAAGGAGGTTTGCCGTCTCCAAAGGTGTCCCATGGGGGGGGGGGCGCCCGCCGCGTGTCCCGGCCTCAATCCGTAAGACCGTCTCGCGACCGGTCTTCTTAAAGAGCCATCCCAGCGATGCCTTCTCCTACCCGACGGCAAGAGATACCGGAACGGGCGTCTCCGAAGCATATCAGTTATCATACGGTTAATTCGGAGGCGCGGACGCGCTCTTCCCCAGCGCAGGAAGGACTGGATACGGCGATGTAAACAATTACTGGTACTGCTGTATTCCTTAACTGTAATTGGATGAAAATCTATGGTTTTCCCATTTTTACGGTACGGGGATGAGAGTTGCCGGAGACGAAATTTTATCCCTTCAAGATATGGTAACTGCAAATCTTCAACGGCTATGCCGGGTATGGCGGCACAACAAAAGTTAAAATCAGCAACCCACTACGTGAATTGTCTTGCCTTTGCGTTCTACCGTCTCCCAGAACAATTTCTTGCCCCAAGGCTTTTTGAAATTTTTGTCGAAAACGACCAACCAGCCGGTTGAGGATCCGCATGTATCCATATAGCCTGAGAGTTGCTCGTAACTTTTTTCCCGGCTCTTGACGCCCTTGATTTTCAATTCCAGCGGATAGCTCTGGCCTTTGTAGCCAACGCAAATATCTACCCTGGTTCTTCCCAAGGCGTACTCCCTTTCGATGAAGTCGGCCCCGCCGTTCATAACCCTTTGCAGGTAAGCGAATAATACGAGATGAGCGAACGACTCGTTGATTAATGCAGTTATTTCGTTTTTAATTTTAAGAGAAATTTTATCTGAAATTTCATTAAAATTTTTGTCCTGCTTAAAATTTTCCACTGATTGTTTGACACTGTTAAACACGAGCGTTTCAATTGCGTTGTTTTCTTTAAGGGCTTCGCGGTTTCCGCGCCAGTAAACCTGAAAGGCCTTGAGAAGGCCGTCCATGTCGAGCCGTTCGCCGTCCATCCACTTGTTGGCCAAATCATCTGGCATATGTTCTTGGAGGTCACAGGTCATGGCCCTGGCAATTATTTCTTGGTAGATAGGATTGGAAGGCTTGTAGAACTCTCCGGAGGCAGAGCCGGGTTTCAGGAGTCCAAGATCAATAGCGTATTTAATATCGTCTTTCGAAACGCCTTTCGGAAAAGAAGGCGCCCCGATAATGACCGGGGCAATCACTCTTCTTACCCTTGGCTCCTTAAGTCTTTCCATGAGAGAGTCAAAATGGGTGTCGTTCCGCAGGATAAGGGAGCGGGCGGCCAGCTCGATGTCGGTTTCCGTAATGTTTCTTGAATAATCGTTCTTAAAGCGTTCGACTATGACATCGTCGGCCAGTGCGTTGGCCAGCCAGGGCTGGCCTTCGGTCAAATCCCAGGCCCTTTCGAAGGCGGAGGGTTCGAAAAGTTGCCCTGTTTCCGAAGTGTGCTGGCAGTAGAGATTCTTTATCTCGTCCATAGTGAAATTGGAAAGGGTTAGCGACTTCTTTTTTACGTTGAACGGGCTGGCCAATCCGGTTGACTGCTGTTCTGGCCGGACTCTGTACAAATAGTCCCTTATGTCACGCATGCCGACAAGGGCCATCGAACGCGGAAATTTTGTGGACTTCGAAAGGGAACGGGCGAGATAGCCCGTCCTTATCTGGCCCAGGAACAATACGAGAGGATCTTCAGGGATACAGTCGGCTTCGTCGAAGAAGACGACCAGTTCCCTGTCCAAGGACTGGCAAATCATCCTGAGCAGGTGCCGCACCATGCTTACGGCAGAGTTCATTGACGGCTTGCCGTCAAAAGCGTAAGCCAGCTTGCTGAGTTCAGCAATATCGGAGGATTCTAATTCAGAATTTATCAATTCGACGGCATATTTCATAGCCGTTAATGGGTCGTTGGTATTCCTTAAAGATTCCAGAGAACAGGTGAGGGCGTAGTAACGACCTTCGGAATTTATTTGCTTTGTCAAAGCTTGCAAACACGTGGTTTTCCCGGACTGGCGCGGAGCGTGGAGGACGAAATAGAATTTGCCCTCTATCATGTCGCTTACGTCGGGGAGGCGCGGCAGGGCAGGGAGCATGTAGTGTTCATCAGGTACGCAGACCCCTGCGGTGTTGAAACGTTTTGTCGGCTTGTCTGCCATGGACCCTCCCGCAATCGGAGATAAAGCTCCCGGATTTTACGCGGACTGCGACGAATTTATCCCGTCAGCCTAATTCAGCCGTAAAAATTATAATATACAGCTAAATCAAGTAAGAGGCAACCTCAAACGTGAAACTGGCGTCCACCGCTGTCAGGGAGCCCCCCCCGAAGAGGGGAAGGGGAGCCTCCCGCGCCTCGCTCCCCTTTCGTGGGCGACCGAGGGTACGGACCCGCTTCAAGACCGGCAGAACGGTTGCCCGGCTTTGTAGTTTATGGTTGCCGGGGGTGCGATTTCAACATAGTTGTTTCCCCTGGCATTGTCATCGTATGCAGAAGGGGGCTTCAAGAATACTATCTGCCAGCCTTTGCTCTGAAGGGACCTGCCACGCCGCCCCCTCGTAGCTGCTTCCCGAGTCGGTGAACCTAGAAGGACAGGCCGTTACGATTTTGTGGTGCGCGTCTTTTGAGGTACCGTAAACGAGTTCCGGGCCATTGTTTCCTTGAAATTGAATAAATGATGTTTACAACAGTTAATCCGAAATTCCTATTTATGACGCCGCCGCAATAAATCGACACGGGACTGGGGTTATGTCGATGATATAGAGCACAATAATATAAAAAGCTAACTTTTATCAATTTAGATCAACTATAGTAAAATTATGGTCTAT
>JAIRZX010000155.1 GCA_031267005.1 Deltaproteobacteria bacterium | reverse complement strand
AGCCGCTTTCGGCTATAATATGTCAAAGATTGTCGATCCCCCCACCTCCTTTATGGCCACTCGGGGAGGCTTCCGCAGGGTAAGGCCTCGTTTCGGACGTCATGAAGGACGGGCGCGGTGGTCCTGACGGGCGGTCTGTTGCCCACGATGCCCAGATGCCCCGAAGGGCGGAAGGGCAAACGGCCGTAAGCCCCAAAGCCCGGAAACGTCAGGGCCCGGAAGCCCCAAAGCACCAAAGCCCCAAAGCCTGGAAGCGCCAGGGCCCGGGAGCCCGGGTACCCGGAAGGGCACAAGGCTGGAAGGGCCTGGAAGGGCAAAAGGCCGGAAGGCCAAACAGCCAGGAAGGCCCGGCGGGCCCCTGCCCTGCAGGCTCGCGCATCCGGGAACTTTACTTTCGTTGCGTCGCCAATCGGCCTTTCCCGGCATAGTTGCGGGAGTTGCGGGCTGCCTAGGCACGTGCGGCGCTTCGCTCCCCCGGGCGTGCGCGGGGGGGCGGGCGGCGCCGCAGGCCCTGCGACGCGGTTCGGTCGTGTAACGTCTGTCCGGCCCGGAGGGCCAGAGCCCTGCGGTCCCCCGGCCGGGGCAAGGCACCAGTATCGGAGTTCCCATGATTAAGACCATGACCGCCTTCACGGATGAGATTGACGACGTCGAATACGCGGTGGACGAGCTACTGGGCCAGCTGGAATTGGACGAACTCAAGGCGAACTCGCTGGGGATAATCACGTGCAGCCGCGACTTCACCGAGACTGAGGTTGTAAAGTCCCTCTGCGAGCGGCTCAACTTCCCGGTGACGGGCTCCGTCACGACCGCCTGCGGGGTCCGCGGCTCGGAAGGGTGCACGGCGCCATTGAGCCTCCTGGTCATGACCTCGGACGACGTGACCTTCAAGATGGCCCTGACCCAGGACTTGACGGACGAGTACCCCGCCCAGATCCGCGAGGCCTGGCGCGAGGCCTCGGCGGGGGAGGACTCCCCGCCGGCCCTCGTGCTCACCTACCTGCCGCTCCTGTCCCCCATAAGCGGCGCGACCCTCTTGGAGGAACTCTCCGCCGTCGCCCAGGGAGCTCCCGTCTTCGGGACGATGTGCGTGACTCTGGAGGAAGGCTTCGTGACCGCGAGGACCTTGTTCGCGGGCGAGTTCCACAAGCTCAAGATGTCAGTGGTCCTTATCTACGGCGAGATAAGGCCGCGCTTCTTCCTGGGTACCATCTCCGAGGAGAAGTACCTGAAAAGCAAGGGAGTCATCTCGGACGTGAAGGACGGGTCAGTGCTGAAGTCGGTCTCCGGGAAGCCCGCCAGGGACTTTCTCCGGGATCTCGGCCTGGCCGTGGACGAGAAAGGCGACATCCTCATTCCCTATCTCTTCCCTCTGGCCGTGGACTACAACGACGGCTCGACGCCCATTCTGCGCGCCATGCTCAAGACCATGCCCGACGGGGCCATGCTCCTGGCGGCGGACGTGCCCGTGGGCGCCACGCTCTCGGTCTCCAACATAGACGCCGAGGAGGTGGGCCGCGTGGCCCAGAAGACCGTAGAGGCGGTCGCGGACGAGGAGGACTACTCCGCTGTCTTGATCCACTCCTGCGCCGCGCGCTACCACGTGGCCGAGGCGGTCGACAGCGAGCTGGAGATAGGCATAGTACGGGAGCGCCTGGACGCGAAGGGGGGCTACCTCATAGCCTTTTCGGGGGGCGAGATCTGCCCGGTCCCCACCCAAAGCGGCTCTTTGGAGAACCGCTTCCATAATTTCACCATCATCGCGTGCGTCATCTAACGCCGTTGGCCCTGGCCCGGGTCCCGTACGGCTGGTCGGCTCTCAGGGAGGCCGGGCGCATTGTTGGCGCCAAGAAACCAAACCTGCAAGGAGCGGTGGCGGCAAGTCGCCAAGCCTCCGAGGCTTTAAGGTTGCAAGGAGCCAAGCCTTTGAGGCCCGGAGGCGGCAAGGCACCACCCCACCGGAACTTTAAGGTTCAAAGGCGCCAAGCCTTTGAGGCCCGGAGGCGGCAAGGCACCAAGCCTCCGAGGCGTTAAGGTTGCAAGGTGCCAAGCCTCCGAGGAGCGGAGGCGAGAAGGCGAGGGGAGAGGCCTTCAAACGGAGATGGAGCGGCGAGGCGGCCTTAGCTGCGGTACCTTAGCCGGACCCGGCATCCCTCCGGCTTCCGCGGGATGTCCCGGTCCGGGCCAGAGTCCGGCATCGCTCCAAGACTCCAGAACTTCCAAAGGTTCTGCGGGCTCCAAGACATTCAAGTCCGCCAAGGATTCCAGGGTTTCCAAGAAGCCATCGAAATGGTTCCGACGGTTCCAAGGGTCCCGAAAGGGGCCAAACGGCCCCAAAAGGCCCAGATCTTGCAAGAGTCTCTCTATTTCGGGAGTCTTCATCCCGGAGTGCGTCGGCCGCTCAATCTCCCCCTCTTAAGGAACCGGCCCGGCCCGTTCCAATCCTGAACCTGAACCTGACCCTGACCCTGAGCCTGAGTCTGCAGTTCCATCCTGCTTCAGTACGCTACCCGGTTCAGGAGCGCTTCAGCACTCTCCTTTACTGCACTTTAGGAGCACCCCAGTTTCCGCAGAGCGGGCCCTTAAGCCCTCAGCAAGCCCCAGGGGCCTTCACGGCCTCTTTCTTTAAACCTAAACCCCCGCCACGAAGCCGGAGGGGGGCACCAACCGCCAAGACCTTGCCCGGGCGGGGTTTGCCGTCCCCGCTATTGACCAGCTGTTCCGTTTGAAAGCATACTGGCTTTAGTTCACGTTCCGGGCGATTGCTGGGGACGCTCCTGTCCCCTTTCCGGCCGTTTCCGTTGCCTCTCCGCCGGAACCGCTCCCCTCCTCTCCGCCAAGGCTTTAACCGCCAAGCTTCCCGGCTTCCGGCCGCCCTTGGGCGCCCATGCCCCTGAGGCTTTGGCAACCCGCGACTTCGGTAATTCGGAACTTAAGGGAACTCGGAACTTCGGGAGTTCGGAACTCAGGGAACTCGGAACTTCGGGAACTCGGAACTCAGGGATTTCGGGAACTCTGGCCTTCGGCGCTTTGCACCTTCGGGACACAAGGATTTCGGGATATCGGGCCCTTCGGACTGAGGGCCGCTGGGTTCGGGGCGCCCTGCCGTTAGCCCCGGAACCTCCTATTTTCCGGGCTTTTCCAGCGCCCCGCCAACTGGTCGGGACCGGACGGGCCCTGGCGGGATCGGGAAAGGGCGTGGCCTCCAAGTGCTCAAGGTCTTGACCGTATCCACCGAGGAGCTGGAGAACCCCGAGGCGGCGCTCCGGGAGCTGCAGGACGGCATAGGGAAGGCCGGAGGCCTGCGGACCCATTCCGTGGGCATTCTGCAGTGCCCGTCCGACTTCCTTCTCGCGGGCTTCGCTTCGTTTCTGGCGGAACACCTGGACTTCGATTTCCTGGGCTCCACCACGTCCATATCCTCCACCGAAACGTCGTCCAAACCCTCCCAGCTCGCCATGATGATCCTGTCCTCGGACGAGGTGAGGTTCCGGGCCGGGCTGACCGAATCCCTGTCCCCCCCCAAAGGCGCGGACTGGAACGACGCGGAGATCCGTAGGCATTTGGACCGGAGCTTCCTAAACCTCTACCGGGAGCTCACGAGGGGGTTTACGGCTCTCCCCTCCCTGGCCGTCCCGTTCATTCCCTGGATCCCGGGATACTCCGACCAGCTGGTTGGCCGGGTGATGTTCGGGCCCCACGAGGGGTTGAGCTTCTTCGGCTCCAAGGCGGTGGACCTGTACCACACCAAGCGGCAGACGGTGCCCATGGTCGTGTACAACCAGGAGACCAGCTCCGACCAGGCGGCCCTGCTCCTGTGCGAGGCGGGCCTGAACCCCCGTTTTTTCCTGGCGAACCTGTTGAAGGAGAACATCAACCGCCGGAAGGCCATCATAACCAAATCTTCCAGGAACACCCTTTACGAGGTTAACGACCGGCCCGTCATGGAATTCCTCACCGAGCAGGGCTTGGACGACAAGAACCTCCCGGTGACCTTGGCCGCCACCCCGCTGGTCCTGTTCGCCCGGGACCAGAGCACCCACCACCCCAGGGTCTTCGTGGACCGCCTCCGGGACGGGGGGCTTCGCTTCAGCGGCGGCATGCCCGAGGGCATGAGCGTGGCCCTGGCGGTGCTCGACTCCGGCACCATAGTGGAGACGGCTTCCGCCCTCTTCGAGAAGGTCGCGCGGGAGCCGGACGTCAAGGGCGCCCTGTTCTTCTCCTGCCTTTCCCGCCACGTGAACCTCGGCTGGGACGAGATGCGCGAGGTCAAGCTCCTGGAACAGGCATGGGAAGGCAACCCCGCCCCGTGGCTGTTCGCCTACAGCGGCGGAGAGATTTGCCCCAAAGTCCTTGAGGACGGGACCAGCGAGAACTTGTTCGTGAACTTCACGGCGTCGGCCATGGTGCTGTGACGTCGGCCTTAATGGCGGTGCCGTATGGTGGTTTGAGGACGTACGATCAAAAAAGGCGGCTCGGAGGGCGGCCTGGCGGGCTGCCGGGGGGAAGGCATGAAGGATGTGTCGGAGGGAGGCTTGAAGAAACGGCCCTGAGGCTGCTTGAAGAGTTGCCAGGGGGACGATCTTAAGGGTGAGCCGGAGGGCGGCCTGAATATGTTTTTCGGAGGAGGTCCCGAAGGTGGTTCGGAGGACGGGGCCTGGAGGGTGAGCCGGAGGGTGGCCTGAAGTGTTGCTTGCGCAAAGGTCGTAACGGAATGGCGCTGGCGAAGGGATAGGATTGGGAAGGGAGGTTGAGAGAATCGCGAGAGCGGGGGCACGGGCTGGAGGGAGAAGCAAGGGGAAAGGGAAGGGGAAGGGGAAGGGAGAACGAGAGGGAACGAGAGAGTTGCGGAGAGTCAAATTGAACCTGAGCGTCCGGCCTAAAATGCCGTGAAATTTGCTTTTTTCGCATTCTGCTCATTTTCCGCATGCAAATTTATTCATTTTTGAATCAAATCGGCCTGAAGAAAATCCCAATATTTCAAACATGAAATTTTTTTTGTTGAAAATTCAAGAATTCTTAATTTTTTAGGTGTTTTGCCTGTTTTTCTGTTTTAGAGTTAAATTGCCCTTAAGGTTCGGGCGGCGCTTGTAACCTGTTTCCCCGTTTCCGTTACCAGGCGACGGCGGCCAGCAGACGCCAATCGGCAACGCAAGGCTTCTCCTCCGGGATCCGGTAGCGGTTGGGACAGCGGTCCGCAGGCCGCATAAGCCATCAGGCATTAGGTGCCGCAGACCGCAGATGGACTCAGGCGCAGGCCGACTTAGGCCGATGGCGGTCTAAGGCCGAAGGCGGACTCGGGCCGAAGGCGCTTTAAGGTCCAAGGCGGACTCAGGCCGAAGGCGCTCTAAGGCCGAAGGCGCTCTGAGGCCGAAGGCTTTCTAAGGCCGAAGGCGCTCTCAGGCCGAAGGCGGACTCAGGCCGAAGGCGGACTCAGGCCGAAGGCGCTCTA
>JAIRZX010000196.1 GCA_031267005.1 Deltaproteobacteria bacterium | reverse complement strand
TCTCCCCTTGGCGGCGACTTCGGCCCCCCGCCTCCGGTCCCCCGGCCTCCGGACCCGCTGCCTCCGGCCCTGCGGCCTCCGGACCCCCGCCTCCGGCCCTGCGGCCTCCGGGCCCGCTGCCTCCGGCCCTGCGGCCTCCGGACCCCCGCCTCCGGCCCTGCGGCCTCCGGACCCGCAGCCTCCGGACCCCCGGCCTCCGGTCCCGCAGCCTCCGGGCCCGCGGCCTCCGGACCCCCGCCTCCGGGCCCGCTGCCTCCAGACCCCCGGCAGGCCCTTCAACTCCCGACCGGCCTCCGGCAATGACTTCAGCCCCCCCTCCTCCGGGCCCTGCCCGCCCCTGAGCAAACGGCTTACCCATTCCCTGGCCCGGCCGGCCGGCCCGGTCCACCGGCAAGCAGCTTAACCCTTCCCCCGGGCCGGGCCTTCTCCCGGCCCATTTCCGGGTCCGCCCCCCCGCCCCGCCCCGGCGCCGGAGTAGGGCGTCGGCGGCCCCTCGCGAAGCTCCAATTGACTCTAGACACCATCACCATAAGGGGGGCCAGGGTCCACAACCTCAAGAACGTGGACGCGGACATCCCCCGCGGCACCTTCACGGTGATAACCGGGCTCTCGGGCTCCGGGAAGAGCTCCCTCGCCTTCGACACCCTCTGCGCCGAGGCCCAGAGGAGGTTCGTGGAATCCCTGTCGGCCTACGCCAGGCAGTTCCTCTCCCAGCTGGAGAAGCCCGACGTGGATTTGATCGAGGGGCTGTCCCCCGCCATATCCATCGAGCAGAAGACCACCAGCCGCAACCCGCGCTCCACCGTGGGCACGGTGACGGAGATAAGCGACTACCTGAGGCTCCTGTACGCCCGCATAGGCGAGCCCCACTGCCACATATGCGGGAGGCCCATAAAGGCCCAGTCCCCCGTCACCATCGTGGACCAGATAAGCGCCCTGAAGGAGGGCACGCGGATACTGCTCCTGGCCCCCATAGTCGAAGACCGCAAGGGCGAGCACCAGAAGCTCCTGGAGGGGCTCCGGAAAGACGGCTTCTCCAGGGTGAGGATCGGCGGGAAGATCCTCGATCTCGCCGACGACATCTCCCTCGACAAGCGCAAGAAGCACCGGGTGGAGGCGGTGGTGGACCGCCTGGCCGTGAAGCCCGGGGGGACAAGGAGGCTCACCGACTCCGTCGAGCTGGCGCTGCGCAAGGGGAACGGCGTGATGACCGCGGCTGTCGTGGACGCCTCGGGGGAGATCAAGGAGGAGCTGTTCTTCTCCGAGCACGCGGCCTGCCTGAACTGCGGGGTGTCCTTCCCGGAACTCTCCCCCCAGCTCTTCAGCTTCAACAACCCCAAGGGGGCGTGCCCCTCCTGCGACGGGCTGGGCGCGGACGTCTTCTTCGACCCGGAGCTTATCGTCCCCAACCCGGCGCTGTCGCTCTACGAAGGGGCGGTCCCGGCCATACGCTCCATAGGCGGCTTCTACGTCTCCCAGCTCGAAGGCCTGGCCAAGCACTACAAGTTCGGCATGGACGTGCCCTTCGAGGACATCCCCAAGAAGGCCAGGAACGCCATCTTCTACGGCTCCGGCGACGAGGACGTGAAGTTCTCCTACGAGAGGGACGGGAGGCGCTACTACTACACCCGCCCCTTCGAGGGCATAGTGAACTCGCTGGCCAGGCGCTGGAAGGAGACCGACAAGGAGCAGCACCGCGACGAGATGGCGGGCTACATGAGCTTCCAGCCCTGCCCGGAGTGCAAGGGCGCGAGGCTCCGCCCCGAGGCCCTGGCGGTCAAGGTGGCCGGGTTGAACATAGACGAGCTCTCCCGCCTGCCGGTGGGGAAGTGCGTGGAGTTCTTCGACGGCTTGAAGCTCTCCGCCAAGGACGAGGCCATCGGCGCGAGGGTGGTGAAGGAGATAAAGTCGCGCCTGGGCTTTTTGAACGACGTGGGCCTGGGCTACCTTTCCCTCGCAAGGAGCTCCGGGACCCTGTCCGGGGGCGAGAGCCAGCGGATAAGGCTAGCCACCCAGATAGGCTCTAGGCTCGTGGGCGTGATGTACATCCTGGACGAGCCCTCCATAGGGCTCCACCAGCGGGACAACGCGAGGCTCCTGTCGGCCCTCCTCCAGATGCGGGATCTGGGGAACACGGTAATCGTGGTAGAGCACGACGCAGAGACGATACTGGCTTCGGACTACGTCCTGGACCTGGGCCCGGGCGCGGGCGAGAACGGCGGCAAGCTCGTGTTCGCCGGGCCCCCGGAAAAGCTCATGGCCGACAAGGGCTCGCTTACGGGGAACTACCTTTCGGGCAGGCTGGAGGTGCCGGTCCCGAAGAGGCGCCGCCCCCGCGACAAGGGCTGGCTCACGGTCAAGGGCGCCAGGGCCAACAACCTGAAAGGCATCAGCGCCGAATTCCCCCTGGGGGTCTTCACCTGCGTGACCGGGGTGTCCGGCTCCGGGAAGTCGACCCTAGTCCTGGAGACCCTCTACAAGGCCCTCCACGTGACGCTCTCCCGCGGGCGCGCCCGGGCGGGGGAGTACGACTCCATAGAAGGCCTGGAGCTGGTCGACAAGGTCATAGACATAGACCAGTCCCCCATAGGGCGCACCCCGCGCTCCAACCCCGCCACCTACACGGGGCTCTTCACGCCCATCCGCGATCTCTTCTCCCGGCTCCCGGAGAGCCGCGCACGGGGCTACCTCCCCGGGCGCTTCTCCTTCAACGTCCGGGGCGGCCGCTGCGAGGCATGCAAGGGCGACGGGGTCACCACCATAGAAATGCACTTCCTCCCGGACGTCCACGTCACCTGTGAGGTCTGCGGCGGTGCCCGCTACAGCCGCGACACCCTGGAGGTCAAGTACAACGGCAAGTCCATCTCGGACGTCCTGAACCTCACCGTGACCGAGGCCACGGACTTCTTCAGGAACATCCCGGCTTTGAAGGACAAGCTCGCCACCCTCTCGGAGGTGGGGCTGGGCTACATCCGCCTCGGCCAGAGCGCCACCACCCTTTCGGGGGGGGAGGCCCAGCGCGTGAAGCTCTCCAAGGAGCTCAGCCGCCGCTCCACCGGACGCACCGTCTACATCCTCGACGAGCCCACCACGGGGCTCCACTTCGACGACGTGAAGAAGCTCCTGGACGTCCTCCAGACCCTGACCGACCAGGGCAACACCGTGATAGTGATAGAGCACAACCTGGACGTGATAAAGAGCGCGGACCACATCATAGACATGGGGCCCGAGGGCGGGGACGCCGGCGGCACGGTTGTAGCCGTCGGCACCCCCGAGGAGATAGCGCGGCACCCGGACTCCTTTACCGGCGCCTTCCTAAAGAAGGCCCTGGCGGGCTACAACGCGCCGGGGACCGTCCCGAAGCGGGGACCGGGAACCGCCGGGGGGGCCGGCAACCGCTAGCGTTCAATCGCAGAAGTTCGCCAGCCTGTTCCACAGCTGGATTCCCTTAACCTCCCTCGTCCGCCAAACGAAGGCCTTGGGCTTGGCGTTGTCGTTCCCGTCGAAGGCATCCAAACCGGGAACCAGCTCCCCGCGAGAGTGGAAGTTCCCTCCCTTCGGCACAGTTCCGGACAGCTCGCCAAAGAACGCCCCGCGCAGGTTGAGCCAGCTTGCGGAGGTGGGAGCGCAGTGGAAGTGGATGTTCGGGTGATCCTTAAGCCCTCGCCGCGTCCCTTTCGGAAGCAGCAGTTGTCCATGACGATGTGGAGCTCGAAGGTCATGTCCCTGATGCCCGGACCCTCGTCAACCCGTCGATCCATGAACTGAAGAAACTCGATCCTCCCCTTCCCGCCGTATTTCTGGATATATGCGATACCGTTCTTGATGTCCAGGCCGACGGACAGGTTGACGAGCCCGCGGCGCTTGCACGTGCTGTTCATGGCCCTGGCGATCCTCCCGCTCCGGGTGCGGCCGAAGCCGTTCGCGCGCTCGAGGGCCTGGATGCCGGTCTTCTCGTCGAGCGCCATGGCCGTGCAGTTCTCAGGATAGTTACACCTACCGCCATATGACCTCAGCCGCCTTCTCGTAGAACCCGGGGTCCTTGCTCACGCGCCGGTTCCGGAGCGCCCCGGGCTTGATGCCGTCCTTCCGCGGTATCATCCCGGCGATGCCCTCGGATACGGCAAGCCCCTACGCCGCCGTTTTGGCGGTCCGCAGGGAAGTGCCCGTCGGGAGGGTCCCCGCAGAGCCTGTTCAGGATGTCGGGCGCCACCTTCCAAATAGTCGCAACTCCCCGGTTTGCCGGAGCGGGGGGTTGTACAGGAGACCCTCAGCCCCGCGCCCAATAATTCGTTTCCTCCACTTCTTCTTCCTCCTCCTCCTCCTCCACTTCCCGACCGTGTCCGGGCTCAACCGGAGACCATTCCCGATGTCGGAGCCGCTCATGCCCTCCCGACTCAGGAGCACTATCTTGGTGCGTTCAACAAGGAACACAGGGAATTTCCTGCTCCTAATCCAGGCAAACAAGCAAGAATACCAACAGAAGGGGGTTGATGTTGGGGCGCTCGGATGCGTGCGACATCTTGTGTCTCCTTTCTGGCCAAACCATAGCTTCTTTCCCCTGAGTTGGATGCACCTGAGTTGGATGCACCAAAACTGCTCATGCTTTGCACCAAAACTGCATATGCCTAAGCCTAATGTATCCGTTCACGGGGGGGGGCCGGAAACGCCGCCAGAGGAAGCGGGCTGGTTCGCGGGAGGAAGGCCTGGGAGACCTGCGGTGGAGAGCTGAGGCATGAAAGGAAGCTTTCTGAATTATTGAAACCAGGACAGCCGAGGGGCAGACGGTGAGGCCAGTTCTCAGGCGCCGCAGCCCGCCATGCGAGCGGATACTGCGATCATGGCGAAGGCTGGGGGGCTGTCTAGTGCCTGGCCAGTCCCGTGAACGGATACAGCCTAATTAACGATACTTATTCTCCTGCACACTTTTGCTGCTATGCACTAGATGTCTTTTAGCATGCTTCCCCATGTTTAACCGTCATGTTCGTCCGAACTACTTCAGGCTTTTTCCAGTCAACGGTGATATAAATTTTTCAGGATGAATGAGCCAGGGGTAGAGAGCGGCAGGACTAAGGCCCGGAGGTACAGGGCAGACGAGGAGATATAAGCGGTTCAGAGCGTGGGCAGACAGAGCTGGTTGGAGAGATGGAGATGGAGATGGAGATGGGAGGGTACCGGATGGGGGCTGGCTTGGCCGAGGGGACTATGAGTGGCGGGAGCTGGAAGCAGACCGGGTCGAGGCGGATGTGCCTGGTGTCGGCCAGGTTGGATCCAAGCCGGAACCGGCAGGATACGGGGGGGGCTGCCTGGTTTTGTCACGAGAGGTTTTCCGGTGGTCTGGCAACGATTATTACGCAACATGCTGCGTGACGGCGTGACGAGGCATTCATGGCAGGGTTGCCGCCTGCCGCATGACCGTATAGGCCGCCCCATCCGGCTGATGCTCTTCGGGAGCATAGGCCTGGGCGATGGTTCGAGTGACCCGAGGCAGTTTCCCGGGACGGTCAAAAGGAGAAGGAGCCGGGGCTGGCCGGGGGGGGGGCCCGGACCGGGGAGCGCCGGAGGGCGTCAGGAGGCGTTGCGCGCTGTCTCCAAGTCGGCTATAATTTTAACTGTTCGGTTTGCATGCCGGATCCCCGGTCGCCGGATGCGGTTCCAAATCCTGGTTTGGCAGGCGGGTCTTCCCGCGAGAAGGGGCATCTGAGGAGATGGCGTTCACGTGTTTTGCAACTCTGGTTTTGGTGCTGGCGCTCTGCTCCGGTCGGGTAGCCCGCGCGGACGGCGAAAGGCACGGCGCTCCAGAGGTCCGGCCGTCACCGCAAAGGAATGATATCTTTCTGA